>NZ_JBFBJT010000093.1:0-30798 GCF_040686175.1 Streptomyces sp. NPDC086077
CGCTTCAACGCCCTGCGCGAGTTCTATCGTGGTGCATCCCAACGGCAGCTTCTCGTCGTGCTCTGGTGGGACTGACACGGACGGCCTCATTGTCGGTTCACGTCAGCAGCTGGGGAATTACGTGAACTTCTGCCCGGGGATTACGTGCTCTGTCGGAGATCGTGTGATGCGGCCTGCCCCGGCGCACCTGCTTCTACGCAGTCGGGGGCATCGTGCGTTCGGCGGATCAGTAGCGGTGGCCTGGCCAGTGCGGGTCCTCCCAGCGGTCAAGACCGGTGACTCCGAGCAGCCTTATCCGGTGAAGCAGTTCTTCGGATACGCCGACGGCACGTAACCGGATTGAAGCATGGCGGGCCAGCCAGACAGTCAGCTCGGCGCGCATCTCTTCCTCGTTCTCCCAAGCGTCCCAGGGAAGTCGGTCACCGAGCAGGTCGTACTCCCACTGTGCCGCCGCTTCGGCCAGGTGCTGGTCGGCCGCGGGTCCGGTCAGTGCTTCCCAGGTGTGGAGCCACGGGCTCAGCGCGCCCGATGCCTCGGCGCACAGTATGAGGACCTCGTACGCGGGTACGGCGGGATCCGGATCAGTGATCGTGTGCGCCCACCAGGCGTGCAGGAATTCCTCGACTGCCTCAGCCTGCTCGGCAGGCCACTGCTGCCAGTGGCCGAGTGCGAACGAGCGGCCAATCGTTTCCATGCCGAAGAGGGGCTCGATGAGCCCGTTGACGAGGGCCGTGGCGAACTGGGGCAGAATCCTGCGGAGGACGGAGGCGGGATCGCTCCAGTCGATGGCCTTCCATGTGCGCTGCAGGAGGTCGGGGTCCAACTGCGTGTCCGCCACCTTGAGCTGGGCAAGATCTTCCGGGCTGCCCCAGTGGCAGTCGCAGTTGTGCTCGTCGGGGTGGGCGGTCATCCCCCGGAAGGTGACTGCCAGGCCATCCAATGCGGCATCGAGGCGAAGTCGGGCCCGGGATCGGTCGAGGTTCATCATGTTCGCCTTCAAGGACTCCGGGAGTTAGCACCGCCCGAAGATCGCTAACTTACCGAGGCAGGCCCCAGCCCGTCATCACCATGACAGCATCCCGGTTACTGCAGCCGCTCGCTCACCCGAGGGTGGGGTACCGGCTGTGAAGGATGCGTCTGCGGAGGAGGTCGAGGTTGGCCCTGCCGAAGCCCATGCGTTTGAGGAACTTGGCTCTGGCCACGTGTCCCTCGACCTGGCCGGAACTCCAGGGCGTGGACAGGCCGGCTGTGACCGCGTCCAGGCGCTGCGCAGTGAGCGCAGAACCTGACCGTTCCGGCCGCCTGCTCGATCGACTCGACCACCACACCGGATAAATGCGGCAGTAACCGCTCCGAACCCCCTGAACCGCACACCCGGTAGATACTCAGGTCAGGCAGGTGACGTCACAAGATCTCCGACCGAGCCGAATTACGTGAGCGTCCACAGCCTGCGACGGCCGCCGCCAGGGTGGTCGCTCACCCGTCCCGCCGATCGGGCCTCCCGCTCCCGACCGCTCCCTCCGGCCCAGCGCGTCGCCCGCGATACACGATCAGCAGCCCGGACCCGGCCGCGCGGCACGTGTCCAGGATTCGGAGTCCAGCCCCTGAGGGCCGCAGGTTTCCCTTCGACAGACGCTCCGTCAGCGCCTCACTGCGGCTTCTGCGACGGCTTCCCCTGCCCGGCCGGGCCGTTCCGCCGCTCCTTCGAGCCTTCCTGCGGCTCGGGGCCGCGATTTCCCCCCTCGGGCGACCGGGTTGTCGGTGTGCTCGTCGACTGAGCCAGCACCCCGGCGCAGTACGCGGCAACTTGCGCGGGACCCCCGGCCGCGTGTTCCAAGCGCCGCTGCACGGCGCTGTCGATGGAGGCGCCCCTGCGTACCTGCTTCTCGTACGCCTGACAGTGAGCCAACCGGTCCTTCGCCGTGGACGGCCGGTCGACAGTGGTCGCACCGCCCGACGCCGACGGAACGGACGGTCCGGCTCCGCTGTCGGGTGCGGTCCGAGGCGGCGACGGGACCGGCATGGACGGCGCTGCCTGACGTGAGGGTGCCGAGGCAGGTCCCTCGGAGGGCACGGGCAACGCTGCCGCCGCCATGGCCACTCCGCCCAGCATGACGCCGCCGACGAGAATGCCTGCGCCGGCCTTGAACCAGCGTCCGCGCGACGGCGGCCGCGCAGGGCGCCAGTCGTCGGCCGGACGGGTCGGCAGGCTCCCGGCCTCTTCGTCATGAGCCGCACGGAACGCGGCCAGCACGCGCTCGGGTGTCTCCGGGGCAGCGGACGCCGTACGCGCGGCCGCGGCCAGGACGTCGTCCACCGTCGCCGCCTGCTGGTCCCCCCCGCGGCTCACGGCATCTCCATATCGGTCGGCGGTCATCTCGCATCTCCCAGCGGCTGGGAGTCGGAATTCGTCACATGCTCGCTCCTGGGCACCGCGAGCTGGGCGGCGAGCCTTTTGAGTCCGCGGTGCACGGCGGAGCGGACCGCGCCAGGGCGTTTGCCCATGACACGGGCCGCGGACGGCTCGTCGAGACCTATCACTTTCTGCAGCAGTATGGCCTCTGCCTGCTGACGGGGAAGTGCGGAGATCAGCGCGAGGGCCCGCTCGGTGGAGAGGATCTCCACCGCCTCGGACGCGGTGTCATGGGGGGACGGAACGTCGGCGAGGTCATTCTCCAGGAAGGTGGCGCGGGGACGGCTCTTGAGCCGGCGAAGGTGACCGAGGGCGCGGTGGCGGGCGATGCTTGCCGTCCAGGCCCGAAAGCCGGCTCCGTCCCCGCGGAAACGGCTCAGGTCGCGCGCGATCTCGAGCCATGCCTCGGAAGCCACGTCCTCGGCATCGTCGCCGACCATTCCCCGCAGAAACCTCAGCAAGGGCGGCTGGACAAGCTGGTAGGCCGTCGAGAAGGCAGCCTCGTCACCGCGCTGCGCCCTCGCTACCGCCTCTCCGAGTTCATCGTCGTACTCCTCCGGCTCGCGCCCACCGTCCCCACCCTTGGCCACGCGTCCCTCTTCGTTCCACTCTCACGCCAACGGCGTGCCACGTGCGTACCCCATCCATGCCAGCCTCAGCAGTGAACAGAATGTCACGTGCTTTCAGAACGTGCCTGATTGGCCGTGACGCGTTCGAGCAGCCCTTGGACGTTGTGGGCTTGCATCCGGCACCTCGGACACGCGGCTACGCGCCTGGGTCCAGGGTAGTTGCAGTGGCTTCGAGGCCGATCGACGCCAGTCGATGGCCTAGTTGGCGCATGTGGGGGGCTGTCCCCGGAGACGCGATGTCTGAGGAGCGTCCACGCCTTTTGCAGGGGCGCCTGCCGCGGTTGGCACAGCTTCAGCGGGTATATGGAGACCGCTGCCGGATTCGTCCTGCGGCCTCCAGCCTGGTACTCCATCCGCGTCCACTGATGCGGAGCGTGTTCCTGACACTCTGGGTGGGACAGCGGGACAGCGGCAGGGGCAGCTGCCGCAACGCGGCGGCCAGGACCCGCTTGTGGTCGGCGACATGGTTGGGCGGGGCGTTGCCCGGCCGCAGCATGGCGACGCAGTCACGGGTGTTGGCGACCCACGCCCCCAACGGCCTGTGCCCGAAGCTGCCCGTGAAAGGGCCCGCCGCTCCCTCCTTCCGGCTGGTGGCTCGACGAGCCCAGGACCGTGTGGCGGCAGACGAACGGAAATCCAGAAGGTTGTACGTATGCCGTGACCTTCTTGTGTGGCGATCAACTCGCCTGTGACGCGTGACGTTGGTGAAGCGACATCCGCTTGATCGGTCGGGAGTTCCCGGAGGCAGATCTCCCTACGTACCGAGCGAAAGGGCGGGGTCCCATGAGTTCAGTGGACGAACGTGTCCCCTGTGCGGGCGAGATGCGGTCGTGGGTTTCGGGGTTCGTCACCCGCCTCACCGCCCGCAATCGGCTGCCGCTGGACTACTCCGTGCCTAGCCTGCGGGTCGTGGACTTCCTGATCGACGGGCTGCGCAAGGGCGGTGCCGAGCATGAGCAGGTGCGGGATGCTCTGTTTGGACTCGGCGCCTATGTCGGTGAGGTGCTCGTGCGCCGGGCGGGGGCGGTGTGGGTGGACTTCGACGCCGACCAGCGCAGCTACTTCGGCCATCCGGTCGGGGTGCGGATGCCGGACGGCCGGGTCTGGAATCCCCTCGGCAAAGTGCACAACCGCTTCGACCTCGGCGGTCCCGGGGAATCGCTGCGGACCTTCTATCTGACGCTGCACGGTCGGACCAGGAAGGACATCGCGTGAGATGACCGTTTCCATGCTGACGGTGCCGTTGATGTGGGGAAGATGCCTGCGTCGCGGCCGGGGGTGGGGGGCCACCGGTTAAATGTGATGGTGAGCGTCTTGGTGCACTGCGTGGGGTAGCTGATGGGGTGCTCGCTGCCGTGGTCGCCGGACTCGGTGCGGAAGTCAGCGCGCCCGCTTCGCCTTGCAGGGAGTTGTGCAGCTTCGACTCGGGGTCCTGAACCCACCACTCCTCGTCGGTGACCCGGTGGTACGGCATGGCGGCGCCGTCGGCCTCGTCAGGGCACCGGAGCCGGCCCACCACTCACCCAGTAGGGCCGTTGTCACAGGTAGCGGCTACCTTGCAGCTCAGCACAGAACCAAGGCAGGTTGCAGCAAGAGGAGCGGCAATGGTCGTCGAGGTGGGGTATGCGCAGGCATGGGACCTGGAGGCTCGCGCGCCCTGGCGACCAATATCCGTCGAGGAGGCCCGGGAGCGAGATGCCGCCGGGCTTCCGTACGTGGTGGTGTACCGGGAGCCGGGCCGGCAGGCTCCGCTGGAAGTCCAGCTCGTCTCCTGGCGAGACCACTACGTCGGGCTGTGGGTCTACGACGCCCACGGCCGCCGCACATACGACCTGGACATGCGGCTGCTGGACGACCCGTCGCGGCTGCTACGCCGCCACTCCGTCGACTGGCACTACACAAACCCTGAGATGGCGGAGTTCGACAAGGCATGCCCACGCACCACCGTGGACCTCTACCCGGACGGGAGGGGCCAACGGACAGAGGAGCGGCGGGGGCAGGACGGGGGCTCCTACGTCACCTCGCCCGGACTCCGGGATGACGAGCGCTGGATGGACCGCCCCGCCTTCGGAAAGTGGCCGCTGCTCTCGGCCCAGCTACACGGGCTCATTGAGCCGCCGGCCTTTAAGGCGGCTGAGGTGGCCGAGGCAGCCGAGCCAGGTGACGGAGCCGCCCCCGCCACCTGCTGGCGTCCGCCGCGCCCCGCGCAGCCCGGGCCGATCAACGAGTTGTTCCGGCCTGGGGTGCGCGTGACCGACGGGTACCACCCCGAGATGACCGTGGTGGAGCCGCGCCGGGTCGGCACTCTGCGCGTACCCAGCGGGCTGCTGGCCGTCTCCGGCCCGGACATCGACCACGGCGACGGGCCGCGCATCACGGTCCCCGTTCCGCCCGGGGAGTACGTACTCGACGAGGCGCGGGTCCGCTACAGCTACCACTGCGAGTGGCGGGACGCCGAGGTCACGACCACGGAACCCACGGCCGTCCGCCTGCTCGTCAGCGACACCCCCGCAGCGACCTGGGAGATGGCCCTCGGTCCGGAAGACGATCCCCGGCTCTTCATCGAGCAGCAGATAGCCGGCTTCGACACCGACGGCGCCACCGGTTGCTTCGCCGACGCCGGGGCCTGGGAGCCGCTTATCGCGCTCTTCGAGCGGGGGCTGATCCGGGGGGAGTCGGACCTGGACGGGTACGAGGACATCGATGACGATTCCATGTTCATGCAGCGCACCTGGGACGAGGTTTCCGGCGGCGAGCTCATGTCCTTCGCGACGACCGGGGACGGTACCAACCCGGTCTGGGTCGGCCGTTCCAAGGCCGGGGAGGTAATCGGCGTAGTGGTGCTCGTGGAGGGGATGCCCGAGCTGCTCCCGGAGCGGGATGGAACCCCCACCGATACGTCTGTGTAGGCATGGTCCTGCCTGCGGCCGCAGTCGCCAGCCTGGTTGCAACTGGTGACGATCTCGGCAGCACGGTGCACAACGCTCAGCGCCTGGGGTCCGGGATACATGTACCCATCAGGTCAGCGGTGGGTGCCTCCCGAATCGCGAACATCGACTTGGCCGCCTTCGGAGTGCCTCCCGCGCTCATCGACAAACGACTCCTCGCTCGTGGACAAAGCCACGCGTCCGCCGTCGGCGCCGGCACCGCGTCCGCTGTCGGTCCCGGCACCGCGTCCGGTGCCGGGACCGGCAGCGGACGCCAGGGCTCAGGGACGGCCCCCTCACCTGGTTCGCCTCGGCCTACGACAACGACAACGCCCTGTATCGCGCGCTCACCCTGCTGCAGATGGCCGGTGTCGTGCTGCTCGCGGCCGGGGTCCCGCGGGCCTTCGAGAACCACGACTTCTCACTGGTGCTGCTCGGCTACGTGGTGATGCGGGTGGCCATGGCGTCCCAGTGGCGACGTCGTGCATCGAAGGCAACTCTTCCTCTGAGGTGTCGTGTGCTGAGCTGAAAGCAGCCCGCCGCGAACAATGTGGACGTCGTCATCGGACAGGACGTCTTCTCCGCCAGACGATCTCCGACACCAGCCCGCCCATGGTGCCGAGCAGCCCGAACAGCGCTGTCAGTGCCAGCAGGCGCAGTCCTGTGTGGTCGTCCAGGGCCCGCGCCTGGACCGTGGTGGCCGCGACACTGCCGGACCGCGCGTCGAGCGAGAAGCGGGAGTCGTTGGAGTTCGCGCGGTGGTCACCGAGCAGGAACAGCCTCCCCTCGGGCACGACCACGTCGTAAGCGGGAGCCATGCCGGACGGATCGCCGTCCTTCACGTACGGCTCCGAGAGCGGCTCACCGTTCACCGTCACCGGCCCGCCAGGGCTCTGACGGACGTTGTCACCACCGATGCCGATCACACGACGCAGCGCCGGCCTGCTCTCGTCACGGTCCTCAGTCCGGTGGAGCACCACATCGCCCCGCCTGACCTCCCCCGGGTCGATGCGCTCGAAGAAGGCACGAGCACCCCTCGGGTATGTCGGGTCCATGGCATCGCCGTTGACGGTGACTGCCGTATACCCGGTACCGAGGAGCGCGATCGAGCCCGCGGCTGCGGCCAGCCCCGCAGTGCCCAGTATCCGACCTGCGCGCTGCGGTCGGCGCCGGCCCATCATGACACCGGGCCGATCGGGTAGAAGTCCGCCTCGGGCATCAGTCGCGCGATGGAGAAAGGCTCGAACTTCGGGTCCGTAAGAACGCGGCAGACAAATTCGGAGGTGGACATGCTCACCTCGTGCCAGGGGTACGGGTTGCCCCGCGTGACGATCGGCCAGGTCGCCGGGTCCTCGTCCGCAGACGCCAGCCAGAAGTAGCTGCACTCCATCTCCGCGAAAGCCCACGGAAACAGGCCTCGACCACCGGGCCGGTACATGTGGTACGGCTTGAGGAGGGGATCGGCCCCTTCCTCGGGGCTGGTGTCGAGGTACGTGTGCCAGATGTGCGCCAGGTCGAACTGGCGCGTGGCATCAACGCTCAGCACCCTCATGAACTCTGAAAATTCTCCCGTACCGAATGCCTCGGCGAGCCTTTTGTAGTCCTCGGGCAGCGCCGAGCCGAGCTCCTGTTCCATGCTGTTCCAGGGGATTTCCAGCCGAAGCGGCTCCCAACTCGTGGCCGCGGCGATGCGCTCGACCCACATTCCTTCCACACTCCGCCAAACGTCGGCGACGGAGCGAGCGGCTGATACCGTTCGCCCCGTCGCGTTGGAGACCGTGGTCACATCACCACGTCAGCTGTATGCCTCGAAGAACATCTTCGTGGTCTGCGACTTGGCGTTCGTCGTCTCGACCGGGCGGCCGAAGTCGTCCATCACGTAGTCGGTCGCGTGCGACTCGGCATCGGTGACCTTGGTGTCGGTGAACTTGGTGGTCGTGCCGTTCACGGCGTAGCCGAAGATCGTGGTGCCGTTCAGACGGTCGGTGATCGTCTTGGTCCACCAGTGGTACTTCGGGTCGTCGCCAGCCTGCGGCGCGTAGTAGGCCAGATTGGTCGCGCTGCCGCGCGGGTCCGTGGCCTTGACCAACTTGACGTTCTTGTTCCCCTGCGTGGCATCGTAGGTGAACGTGAAGTTCTTGGGCTGGCTGGAACCGACGCCGTCGGTGATCTGGCCGAGGAGCCCCTTGTCGGTGTAGTAGAAGGAGATCTTGCGTCCCGAGATGTCCGTCTTGGACTTCACATGGTCGTAGATCTTGGAGTTGGTCAGGTTCGAGCCCGTGACCTTCGCGCCCTGGTCGTTGATGTACTCGTAGGACGCGTCCCCCTTCTTGTAGTAGTCCACGGTGAGGGACTGACGGCCGGCCGGGTCCGTGATGTACGTCAGGAACTTGGTCGGCTTGTTGTTGGACTTGCGCTCCTCGTAGGTGAACGTCTGGGTGTTGCCGTTCTTGTCCACCGTGGAGGTCATGTAGCCGTCGCAGCCGAACAGGAACCGCGTACCGTCGGGAGACGAAATCGGCGGCGTGCACACTCATCTCGGAGGCTCTCAGCGTCCGACCGACGCGGTCCATCGTTTCCTCACCCCTCGTACGCGAACCGGCGCGGTCACCGGTCCTCCGTGGTCCTCAGAGGACACCGGTTCTCCGTGGTCCTCGCGGAATCCAGCGGAACGGGCGCAGGGATCATCACGGCTTCGCGCTGTGATCACCGCCACATCCACGTGGATCAGGCCCGCCGTGCGGCACCGGGACGCAGGCCCACAGGCGGCACCGAGCGCAGCCGGCGGTCGACAGTGGAACGCGCATCAACGGCTGAGGATCAGGGTCCCCTGGTCATCGGAGGCCGGCGTCGGGGGGCGGCTCACCCGCCGCTTGCGCCGGCCGATGATCTCCATGGCGAGACCGCCGAGGCTGCCGAAAGACCGAACAACGCTGTCGCAGGATCCTCGCGTCTGGCCCACTACCTGCTCCGAAAGGAAAAGGTCCGCCGACTCCGTCGGCGGACCCTCCCGCAAGATCCGGACCAAGCCACGGACCAGGTCGTTACCGCCAACCGTCAGGGGCGCTGCCTGGTCATGTACCCCCAGATTCCCGATCCGATCCCGGCCAGTGCGAGCAGGGCTCCGAAGGCCACCAGTGCCCACAGCGCAAGCGGCACGGCCCCTTCGGCTCGGACACGGCCGCGCACGTCGGAGGCCGCGACGCTGCCCGACTGCTCATCGAGGAAGTAGCGCGAGTCGTTCGCGACGGGCCGGTTGTCGCCCAGCAGGAACAAGCGCTCCTCCGGCACGGTCACGTCGTACGGTGAGCCTGTCGGACCGAGCGGGTCACGCATCACGTACGGCTCGTCGATCCGCTTGCCGTTCACCGCGACCCGCACACCGTCGCGGGACTCCACGTGGTCCCCGCCCAGGCCGATCACCCGCTGCAGGGCCGGCGCGTTCCCGTACCGACCGGGCACGCTGACGAGGACGACGTCGCCCCGGCGTATCTCCCCTTCACCGACCCGCATGACGGTCACCCGCTCGCCAGGACTGTATGTGGGTCGCATCGCGTCGCCCCTGACAGTGATCCGCTCGCCTTCCAGGCCACCGCCGTGCACGATCCCTCTCACGGCGCCCAGCACCAGGACCAGTCCCAGAGGAACCAGCACCCATGCGGCGATTCTCAGTCCGCGGCCCGCGTTTTGCTGCTGCGCCGACACCCTCCTCGCCTCCCGTCAGCTGCCGTGAGCCTCGGGGCCCGGCTGGAACGTCGGGTCAAGGCCGTACCGCGCGATGCCGAACGGCTGGAAATCCTTGTCCGCCAGGACCCTGTAGAGAAATTCCGACGTCGACATGTCGTACTCGCACCACTCGCCGGCTTCGCCCCGCGCGAGGACAGGATAGGTACCTGGCTGCTGCGCGTCGACAAGCCAGCAGTATTCAGCACCCCATTCCGTCGATGCCCATGTGATGTACCCCTTGCCGCCCGGCGTGTACTCCTGGTACTGACCGCTTTCCACAGGAAGGGGAAGGGGTGCTTGCCACGGCAGGAGAAAATTGAAATGAGACCCTTCCATACTGCCGAGAAAAGCGACGGAGTCACAGAAGGTTCCTCCGCCGAAACCTTCACACAGTTGCTTGAAGTCCGCCGGCAGAGGAACGCGAAGCTCCTCCTCGACCGCTGCCCAGTCGACGGAGTGCGCCGACGGCTCCCAGCCGGTGAATTCGAGGATACGTTGCACCCACATGTAAAGACCTTTCACAGAAGGGCGGGGTGCAGGCGGACATCAGGATCGATGCCCGCCTGCACCCCCGGTGATCCAGCTTACCGACCTACGGCTTGAGCCCCGTCGGTGTGTTCCAGATCGTGATGGGATCGCGTGGCATTTCTCCCGTGTCCAGGTTCAACCACTTGATGGTCAGGCTGTCGGGAACGGCGTTCTTCCCCGTGTAGTTGGCGGTCACCTCGTAGTAGACCGTCTGCTCCTTGGCCACCATCTCGGCAACCTGGTTCTCGTACGCCGCCATAATCTTCTGATTGGGCCTGGCGTACAAGGTGACGAGGTTCCGCATCTCGGTACCGCTACCACCCAGCTGATTTCCCAACAGGTGACCGCGGTTCATGTTCTGACCGGACTCGAAACCAGGAGTCCAGGTCTCGGGGAAGTTCCTCATGGGTCGCGGGACCTGAGTTCCCTTGATCATGGAGTCGGGATTCCCCTTGACGACCTTGTCCTCTCCGCTCTCCCAGCTGAAGTCGCCGGAGTTGAGGCAGGCCCGCGCTCCCTGTGCCCGGTCGTACTTGTCGAGAGCCTGATAGAAGACCACGCTTTCGTCGTCTTCGCAGTATTCCTGCTGGAACGGGAAAAGCGTGTCTCCCCCGACCCAGTCCCACTGCCCGTCGGGCTCGACGAGCCGTCCCTTGCTGCGGTTGCCCGTGTACTCGGACTCGTACCCGTTGGGGGCCGTCTCGTTGTACCAGCCGATTCCCGTGAGGAAGGTGTCGGCGACGGTCTTCCAGCCGCCCCCCGCCTTCTTCACCGTGCCGGTGGCGACGTCCCCGATCGTGTCGAGGACGTCGCCGCACCAGTCACAGCCGAATATGTGGCCGTCCAGCTCGACGAAACTCGTGGGGTTTCCGCCGGTGAAGGCGTAACGGTTTCCGGTGTACGGATCGGAACCGAGCCCCATGTCCGCGAGGGCACCGTTGTACATGTCCCGGCTGGTGAACCGGTTGAGACCGGGGTTGTAGTCCCGGAAGCCCATGTCGTAGGTACCGGCGTGGGAGTCCCACCGCTTCGAGTTGTAGCGGTAGGGGTTGTAGGTCTCCTTGGTCGGGTCGCCGGCGTCGGGCTTGTCGATACCGGTGAACTCGGATTCGTCGTTCGACCCGTAGGCGGTGTAGCCGTAGGTGGCCTTGGAGTTGCCGTCCTTGTCGGTCAGCGTCTCGACGTCGGTGTGCGAGTTGTAGCCGTAGTAGCCGTCCTCGCTGGTGCCGTCGGTGTTGTGCTTGACCTGGGAAAGACGCTCGCCCCACGGGCTGTACTGGTACGACTTCGCCAGCTCACCGACGACTTCTTCGCTGAGCACCTCGGACGACAGGCCGAGGTAGGTGAAGTCGGTGGTCTTGCCGTCGGCCGTCTTGGACGCCGTGCGGTCGAGCGGGTCGAAGGTGTACGTGGTGGACTTCAGCGAGCCCGCGTCGTCCATCTTCTGGGACTCGACGACATGGTCGAAGCCGTCGTACACCGATCGTTCGATGACCTGGCCACCGCCGGTGACGGACTCCTGACGGCCGAACGGGTCGTAGTTGTACGTGGCCGCCGAACCGCCGGCGGTCGCGGAGACCAGCCGGTTGCGGTCGTAGGTGTACGTCGTGGACGTTCCCTTGACCGTCTGGCTGACCACGTTCGCGTTGTCGTCGTGGACGTACGTCTCGGTGCCCGCACCGTTACCGGTCTTGACCGACTTGGCGAGCCGGTTCGCGGGGTCGTAGGTGTAGTCGGTGGTCGACTCGAGATAGGCCGAGGTGCTGTCGGCGTTCATCTTCTTCGCGACGTCCTGCGCCTTGTTCCCGTTGGGGTCGTAGGCGTAGGTGTGCGAGGAGACGAGGGTGCCGTTCGGCTTCTTCTCGACGCTCGTATTGACGGCACCGTTGAGGTAGTAGGTGTAGTCGACCGTGTTCTTGTTGTTCTTGGTCTCCTGGAGCTTCAGACCACGGTCGGTGTACGTGTACGAGGTCACCTTCGGCGAGGCGTCCGTGGACGACTTGCCGACCGAGACGGTCTTGACCAGATCCCGAAGGTCGTAGGTGTACTTGGAGAACTGGTCGGGGTGGGTGATGGTCTCCGGCTTGCCGTTGGCGTCGTACGTGTACGACGTGGACTTCTTCTCCGTCCCGGCGAGCGCTTCGGTGACCTTGGCGACCTGGTTCAGGCCGCTGTAGACCATGGTGTAGGCGTCGACCTTGGCGCCCGACGAGGTGTCGTCGATCGAGGTCAGGTTGCCGTTCACGTCGTAGGCGTAGGCGAAGGACTTCTTTTCGGAGTCCGTCTCGCCAGACGTGTCACGCACCAGCTTCACACCGTCGGCGACCACGATGCCGCCGCTGTTCTGCTCGAGCTTCAGACGGGCGTCGTTGCCCTGCTTAAGGGTGTACGAGCCGAGCTGGACCCAGGTGCCGGTCGCGGCGTTCTGGTCCTTGGTCACCGCGGGATTCGTGGTGGCACCCTGCGAAAGGGTGTACCTCGCCGTGGTCGCGGCACCCGTCACCTTCGGGTACTTCACGTACGCGGTGTACGTGCCGTCCTTGGGGACGTTGAGCGTCCACGTGAAGGCGTCCGTGCCCGTACCGGCCGCGTGCGTGCGGTGGTCGTAGCCCTGCTGCCCGGTGACGTCGCCCTTGGCCCACGTACCGGTGGCCGAGGTGTGCTGGCTGTCGGAGTTGTCCACCAGGACCACCGACTTGCCCACCGGCACGCCGTCGTCCGCCTTGGACTTGAGCTTGCCGTCGGGGTAGTACGACCAGGTCATGGTGCGGTCGGAGGAGCCGCCCGCCGACGTCAGCGTGCGGGCCTTCTGCTGCCCGAGCTCGGTGTAGTCGTACGTGGTCGCGATGTCCCACGGGTCGGTGGACTTCCGCGTCCAGCCGTTGTCGAAGTACTCGATTACCGTGTCGTTGCGGACCGTCTGGCCCTCCGACGGGGGCATCGACTTCTTCGTCACGCGGCCCACGGCGTCGTACACGGTCTGCGTGTAGACGTTGGGGTCGTTGTAGCGGGAGTCCGCCGGGTCGTACGGCTGGTACTGCTTGACCGGACGGTTCAGCGCGTCGTACTCGGTGCGCGAGGTGAAGTCGTCGGCGGTGGCCGTGGCCGCACCACGGGGGGAGACGACCTTGGTGGTGTTGCCGACCTGGTCGTACTCGTACTGGGTCTTGCGGAACGTGGTCCCCTCGTAGGGGGTCCGGACCTCCTTCTGCTTCCCTCGCTCGTCGTAGTCGACGTAGGTGATGTTGCCCTCGGCGTCCTTGGTCTGGATGACCAGGGAGTCCTTGTCGTAGGTCGTCGTGACGGACTTGCCGACAGGGTCCGTGACCGTGGTGACCCGGTGGTTCAGGTCGTAGACGGTCTTGGACAGGTAGTCGGTCGTGTCCGCGGTGGCGTTCCTCTTCGGATCGACGATCCGGACGACGTTGCCGACGTTGTCGTACTCGTACGAGATCTTCTGCTGCGCGGAGTTCACCACGGCGGTCAGCTGGTAGATCTCGTCGAACGTGTTGGTGATGACGTGATCGGTGGCGTCGCCCGTGGTGAGTACACCCTTGGGCTCGGTCTTCGTCCGGAGATTGCCGACCTTGTCGTAGGTGTAGACCGTCTTCCGCTCGGCGGAGGTGGCCGTGTCCTTCGGCACGGTGTCCGAGGCGATCTGGTCGGCCGCGTCGAAGACCGCGGTGGAGACGGCGCCGTTGGGCGCGGTCGCCTTGGTGACGTTGTCGTTGGCGTCGTACTCCGGCGCCGACAACGTGATGAGGTCTCCGGCCGCCTGGTCCTTCGGCACGACCTTGGTCAGCGGGCGTCCGAAGGTGTCGTATGTCTGCGTGGTCTTCTTGCCCAGCGCGTCGGTGGTCTCGCGGACCTGACCGCGCTCGTCGTAGACGAACGACGTGGCCTTGCCCAACGCGTCGGTGATCTTGGCCGGGTAGCCCGTCGGACCGAACTCGCTGTTGGTCGTCGGGTTGCCGTTGGCGTCGATCGCCTTGGTCAGCTGACCGTACGCGTCGTATTCGTACGTGGTGGTGTAGTCGCCCGCTGTCGTGGTCGCGACGCCCTTGGGGTCGGTGACCGTCTTCAGGTTGCCGAACGAGTCATAGCCGAACTGCCACTTGCGGCCCTCGGGCGAGGTCTTGGTGAACAGGTCGGCGGAGAAGCCGTCCAGGCGGGTCTGGTAGGTGTACTGCTGCGAGTTCGCCGGGTATGTGCCCGGGGCGCAGTCCGAGGACGGCGGGACACCGCCCTTGTTGTTCTCCGCGTCGCGCGACCACAGGGGGTAGCCCGTCTTCTGGTCGTAGCAGTACGCGGTCTTGGCCCCGTTGGCCTCCTCCGCATACGTGACGTTGTTGTCGGCGTCCCACGACATCTTGCCGACCTGGGACTTGGCGTTGGTCGTCTGGACCGGACGGCCGAAGTCGTCCGTCACGTAGTCCGTGGCGTGTGCCTCGGCGTCGGTGACCTTGGTGTCGGTGAACCCGGGATTCGCCGTGTTCGCCTTGTACGCGAAGCCGGTGAGGAAACCGAGACGGTCGGTGATCGTCTTGGTCCACCAGTGGTACTTCGGGTCGTCACCGGCCTGCGGCGCGTAGTACGCGAACTGCGTGTTGCCGCCGCGGGGGTCGGTGGCCTTGACGAGCTTGACGTTCTTGTTGCCCTGCGTGGCGTCGTAGGTGAACTTGAACACCTTCGGCTGCGTCGAGCCCACACCGTCGGTGAACTGCCCGAGCAGGCCCTTGGCGGTGTAGTGGAACTCGATCTTCCGGCCGGAGACGTCGGTCACCGAGCGTACGTGGTCGTAGATCTTCGAGTTGTTCAGCGCACCGGCGTCGGTGGTGAGTACGCCGGAGTCATTGACGTACTGGTAGCCGGACTGGCCCTTGGTCCAGTAGTCGACGGTGAGGGTCTGCCTGCCGGCCGGGTCGGTGATGTACTTGAGGAACTTGGTCGGCTTGTTGTTGGACTTGCGCTCCTCGTAGGTGAACGTCTGCGTGTTGCCGTTCTTGTCCACCGTCGAGGTCAGGTAGCCGTCGCAGCCGAACAGGAAGCGGGTGCCGTCCGGGCGGGTGAGCGTCCAGGCGTCCGGGACCGGGTCCTTGGTCGGCTTGCAGTCCAGGCCGGCCTTCATCGTGACCTTGTAGTGGACGCCCGCCGGGGCCTTCCAGGTGCCGTCGGCCTGCTTGCGGAAGACGTGCGTGGTGCCGTCACCGTCCGGGAGGCGGATCTCGGTCGGGTTGGGGTTGGGGTGGAAGTCCAGCGGCGCGCCGAGCCGGATCGGTCCCGCGGCCTGCATCGACCAGCCGTGGCCGGCGACCGTGTCCGAGGTGTCCTGGCTGTTGTAGGCGAACCGGACGGAGGTGCTCAGACCCCGGCCGGGGTTGGTGATCGCGTTGTACTGCCAGACGCCGTTGCCGGAGGCCAGGTTGTTCATGAAGTTCGACCCGGCGCCGGTGTTCTTGCCGGTGTAGCTGTAGAACTTCTCCATGCCCAGCGTGTTGGAGGTGGGATCCTCCACCGCGACGTTCTGCTTCAGCGACGGGATGCCGCCGATGCCGGCGGACAGCCAGCTGCCGTCGGCGATCTTGCGGACGTCCCAGCCGAGCACGTACTCGTTGCGCTTGTTGCCGGAGTCCGAATTGATCGGCGTCTTGACCTGTGCCTGGATGGTCGCCGACTTGCCCGGCAGCAGGGCCGGGATCGCGGTGGACAGCTGGTTGCCGCCGGTGGTGACGTCCGTGCCGTCGGGCAGCTTCCAGGTGTAGGACAGCTGACGCTCACCTGCCGCCCACGCCGTGGCGGTGGTGTTGGTGACCGTGAACTCGACCGTGTACTGCGAGTTCGGGGTCATCCGGGCCGGGGTGGTCGGCGCGTAGTAGGTGTCCTCGGTGGTCGCATCGACGTAGATGACCTGCATGTACGGCCGCAGCTGCGGGTCGGACGCCTCGGACGACAGGAACAGGGTGCGTTCCTGGGGGCCGGTGGCGGTCTCGTCCTTCAGCTTGACCAGGACGCCCTTGTTGTTGGCGGGGGTCTTGACCCAGGACTGCATGAGTCCGGTGGCGTCCCACCAGTGGCGGCCGACCTCGTCGGTGATCTGCGGGACGGTGTCGGAGACGGCGGCCGAGAAGTCACCGCCCGCGGTGGTCCACGGCGTGGTCGAGTTGGCGTTGTTCCACGTGGCCTGGGTCTCGGTGAAGTCCCGGGTCAGCGCGTGGAGTTCGTAGATCGCGCCGTTGGTGGTGCTGGTGGTCTCCGCGCCCCACATGTACATCTTGTTCTCCAGCACCGTAGCGGTGGTGGGGATGGATGTGGTGGGGAACTTCAGGGCGGCGCGGGTTTTGCCGTAGGTGCCGGAGTTGTTGCCGACGCTCAGCCAGGTCTGCGCCTTGCCGGAGACCAGGCCGTCGTGGTTGACGGTCGGCTGCTGCGAGGAGAGCGTGGTGTCGACCTGACCCGCCTGGATGATCCTCATCGTCCGGCCGGCCTTGGGGATGCCCACGATGCGGGTCGGCGACCCGAGGAGCTGCCCGTTCTTGGTCTTGACCGCGAGCTGGTAGTAGTACGACTTGCCGATCTCGCTGGAGGAGGAGTCCGGGGTCGGCACCGCCGTGGTGTCCGTGTAGGCGGTGGCCGTGGACGCGATCGGGGCGATCAGCGTCGCGGCGGACGGGGTGAAGACCTGCTGCGTGGAGCGGTGCAGCTGGTATTCCACGATGTCCAGGCCGGTGTCACCGCTGCCGTTGGCGTATGCCGGCCACGAGAGCTCCGGACCGGTGGAGTGCACCACGGTCGGCGAGTTCAGCGACGTGCCGACCGTCCCGTAGGTCACCGTCAGACGCGGGTACGTGGAGGTCTCACCGCCGTAGGTGTTGCCGTCGGCCGCCTCGTAGCGCGGGCCACCCTCCGGGGCGGTGGCCGTCTCGTCCTTGGCCTTGAGCACGAAGCCGTGGTTGACGGCCGTGCCCGACACCCACTTCTGGACCGTGTCTGCGACGGGGAAGTCGTGCCACTTGTTGAAGTCCCAGGCACCCTTGGTGATCTCGGCGGGGTTCACCAGCCGCACCGAGTCGGCCAGCGTCCGGGTCGTAGCCGAGCCCGTGTCACCCAGGACGATTTTGCCGGCGGTGCCCTTGGCGAAGCTCAGCTCCGCCGCGTCCAGGGTCTTCCAGACACCACCGGTGCCGCTCTGGTTGACCGTGTAGTTCTTGGTGCCGCCGTTGTGGGTGACCGTGTACGGGGCGGCCGTGGCCGCGTCCGACGCCGCCGGATAGTGCGCGTCCACGCGGTAGGTGTCTGTCTCCGGGACCCTTGGCTGCCAGGTGTACGACTCGCCCGTGAGTGCGTTCTTGTTGAAGGCGTAGTCGTCGTTGGTCGCCGCACCGCCGGTCGTGGTGGCTCGTGGCCACTCGCCGACCGCCGCCGTACCGGCGTCGCCGTCGTCCAGGGACACCGTGGTACCGGACAGCTCCCCCACCAGCGCGCTGGTGTTGGACCAGGTCGCGGGCGTCGCGCCCGCCTCGCTCCACGCCCCGGTGGCCCGGTGCGCCTCCAGGGCGACGACGTTGCCGTTGGTGGTGTGCGACTGGTCGTAGTAGAGACTCAGCCGGGCCGCGTCGACCTTCACCCCCGCCGGGATCTCGCTCAGGGGGAACTTGATCAGCGATCGGGCGATGCCGGTGTCCGTCTTGCCGACCGCCAGCTTCCAGGTGTTGTTGAAGTTCGCCGCCGGCTGGTCCGATAGGACCATCGTGTCCTCGGAGACCGACGCGATCGGCGTGATCGTAATCGTCGGATCGATGACGACCGGGTACTGACGCTCCTTCGACGCAAGCCACTTGGCGTCGGGCGTAAGCGTAAGCTTCCAGCCCTTGCCGTCGGCGTCCCGGGTCAGCTTCTGGGTGACCTTGGTGCTGTAGGTACCGCCGGTGACCGACTGCGGGTCCTTCTTGGCGTCCGTCATGTACGGCGCGGGGATCACTATCACCGGAGTACCCGGAGCCTCGCCGAAGAAGGCGATCGAACCGTCTTTGCGGGCCTTCGGTGTCAGACCGCGCTCGGTGTCCAGGGTGAAGGTGAACGACACCGGACCGGCCGGGCGCTCGTTGAGGACGATGTCCTCCTTCACCTGACCGTTGCCGACCCGGTACGACAGGTCCGCATCTGCCACCGCATCCTTGTAGACGACGCGGTCGCCCTTCGCCTCCGGCTTGAGCGCGCCGGCACCGGACAGGCCGAACGTGACCGCTCCGCCGCCCTCCGCCTCGAAGCGCATGAACTTCTCGGCGTCGGAACCGAACCAGCTCTTGCCGGCGTTCGTGGTGTTGGCGAAGTCGAAGCCCGCGTCCCCGGTGGCGCGCACAGTCGTCTCGACCGGCTTCCAGGACTTCCCGGACCTGTACGACGTCGGCACGGCCGTCAGCTCAGCCTCGATCCGGCCGTCCGACAACTGCCAGAAGCGCGCCTGCGACGTGCGCCTGTCGGTCAGCTCCTTGACCCGCTTCGCCTTCGGGAGCTTCTCGCCCTTCGGCAACTTCTCCCGGCTGGGTATCTCCAGATTCCCACCGGCCGGGGGCTTCGTCTCGCCCTCGCCGTCGTCCGAGAACCAGCCCGCGATCGTGTCGAAGACGCCCTTGCCGTCGTCCTTCGACGGTGATTCGGGCGCCGCATACGCAACCTGCGGCAACAGCGTGCCCGCTACCGCCGATACGACGAGACAGGAGACATATCTCCTGTACGGAACTTTCACCTCAATACCTTTCGGCATCGACGCACCCGCGTCGACTGCACGCGAAATGGGCACGCCGAACGAGCTGGTGCGGAGGTTTCCGCCCAGCTTGGGGGCAATGCGGAGTGATCGCGCGGAAGATAAGAACCGCAAGCTCACGGGCATTGCAGCGGGATTTCTAATCACTGTTGCGACGCCCGGTCAACCCCTGAGACATAAAGGACAATCGATGAGTCGAAGGGGGTATGGTTCGCCCGATTCTTCCGCTCGCTCGCACTCGGCCGGTGGCGTGGTGTATAACCACCTGGTTCATCTGCCATCTCACGGAAATCCGGGCCCTTTCCATGCCGTCAAATGCACCACTGGAAATCTCCGCGCAAGCGGAGAACGAGGAAACGGGCACCGAAGGCCCGCCAGACAGGCGAGGTTTCGTGATCGCCGGCATCACCCTGCTGGCCTGCCTCGGCCTCGTCGGCTACGGCATGCTCAGCACGGATGAGCAGCCGAAGCCGCGAGCTGCACCGGCGGCCGAGGTGATGTACGAGGTCACCGGGACGGGGAGGGCCGAGATCTCCTACCTCGCCCGCAGCACCGCCGGTACGGCCACGGTCGAGAAGGGCGTCACGCTGCCGTGGCGCAAGTCGGTTCTGGTGCCCCTCGGCAAGGCCCCGACGGTCGCCATCGCCCTCGACGAGAAGGGCGGACAGGCTGCCTGCACGCTGGCGATCCGCGGCAAGCACGTCCAGCGCGCCACCGCCATGGGCGCGTTCGGACGGGCCACGTGCACTGGCGAACTACCGACCAGCGACGGCGAGAAGTGACACACCACCGCTGCGGAAGAGTGAATGCGAACTCCGTTTATCCGCAGCGGGGTTGGACCCTGGCCCGCGGATCCGCGCTGGCACCGCCTCATTGAACGGCCGTCGCGCGGTGACGGGTCAGAAGTCGGGCGCCGTACCAGAGGAACTCGCCGACCGGAGCGCTCGGTCAGCTGGCTGTCCCACACCGTCGATCACCAAAGGGTACATCCCCGGCCCAGAGAATCCAGGGAGGACATATGACCGTTGACGCGCCGGTGCAGCTGACGTACGTGGTGACATGGCGGGAGATATCTGACGGGTTGAAGATTCAGTTGCGACACAGCCCGGTCGGTCGATGGTTGCATCGCGGCCTGTGGGCAGCGGCTGTGTTGCTCGGCGCGGTGATCACCGCCAACCTGTTGACCAGAGGCGTTGACGCCCCAGGCGTGGGTTTGTGGAAGGTTCTTGCCATCGCCTGGCTTTCCCTGGTGGCCTTCCGCTGGCTGATGGCTCTAGCCCTGCTCGCCTACGCCCGGCACCTGGGCGAACACCGCGTAACAGTTGATGAATCAGGTATCCAGACGGTTTCCGTGCGGCACACGCTCCACACCGGTTGGGGGTTCTACGGGCGCGCCGTCGAGGGTCGGCGAGTGTTCGTGTTGCTCACCCCGGACGTGTGGGGAACTGGAGTGATGATCCTGCCCAAGAGTGGTCTGGGTTCGCCGCAGGAATCCGAGCGACTGTGGTCGCTGATCACCAGCCATCTCGGGGCCCATTGACCGTCGGCGCCGGCCCAGGTGGTGCTCACCGACACCGTTCTCACCCGGTCCCGCAGGTAGCAACGGGGCAGCGACCGGCGGGTCTATCCACCTGAGCAGCGCCGGCTGTTCTATGAGCTAAACGCTGCGAACTCAGGAACGCTCGCACACGTGCCGCACCGGCCGATGATCCCAGTGGTTCTGTACGCCTGGTGCATGAACGACGCCATCATCCCCGACGTCCAAGCACATACGGCCCTTCGGACCTGGTACCAGAGCATGGGCATCGGCTCCGGACCACGCCGCAAGAGCACCGCAAGCAGGGTCGCCGCTCAGCTCGCAGATCCGGCGGCGATCAGGGGTCAGCGTCGCGGAACAGCGGCTTCGCGACGTGGAGGAGAGCCTGAGGGCAGACCGCGACAACATCGCCGATGCCCTCAGTGCCGTCGCCGGCCCGTGGCGAGCGCGAGGACTTCCGGAGATCGCTCGCGGCTTCGGGTCTGCGGTCGTGCCCGTCACCACGAGTCAGTCCCTGTCCCGCGGACGGCGCCCGCCGGTGCTGGCGATGGCGCCACCGGCCCTCTTCGCGACCCGGGCGCTGAGCCGGACGACGGGGCTCCGGTCGAGCGGGTCGGGCGTGATGGCCGCGACGAAAACGGCCTTGGCGGCGCGAGGACCACGGCTGGAGCAATGCTCAATACCTGTGGATCAGCCCTGACGGATGGAGGCGTACCTTCCCGATGGATCGATCGATAGGCCATCGAGCAAGGCCGACGTTGCCGCGTCGGTCGGGAAGGCACGCCCGTGCTTACGGTAGTCAACGAGGACGGCACCACGGCAAGCGGCAGCTCGCTGCTGGATGAGATCGTCCGGGAAGGCGCACGGCGCATGCTGGCCGCCGCACTGGAGGCTGAAGTCAAGGTCTACATTGCCAAGTTGACTGGAGAATGCGTTGAAGGCGGTCAGCTCGTCGAACGCCCCGAAGACCTCGCTGCCTGATTCGCTGACCTGGGTAAACCCGACTTCGGCGCCTGCGGCATCTGCCCCGCTGACCGCCGCCTTTCCGTGAGCCCTCGCGCAATCTGGCACGTCTGTGACACGGGCCGACCTCCTCTGAAACTCCTCAGTCCGCCGGGATCAAGTGGGCCCACACGGCGCGGAGCCTTTCGAGAAGGGCACGCTGCTCGTCGATCCAGCCGCGGTCCACTTCGAGGGAGAGGGCCAGCCTGGTCCTCTGCTGGTCTGCGATGGTGACCGTGATCCCGTCCTGGTCGTCCTCCCGCCAGTTCAGGCGGATGCCGATCTCGGCGACTCGTGCAGCCTCACGCCAGACGGCGTCGTGCCCCGCGGCGACCTCGTCCAGTACGTGAGCCCAGCCGGCCAGGTCTCTTGGATCGACATAGGTTTCGAGGACACCGGCCACGAAGTCGTTGTGGACCAGGAGCTGTCCCTTCACGTCCGGGATGCCAGGGGCGTAGGAATCGTTCAGCTCGACCACGACACTGCCGCCGTACTTACCAGTGATCCGCAACAATGCGATCCGCTCGGGCTCCGTCATGTCCCACCCCTGGGTGCTCGATCCAGCGCTGATGCTGCGCACTTTAGACAGCACCACTGATGATGCCGTCGGAGCAATGCTCAATACCTGTGGATCGGACTCGGGAGAGGTGCCTCGCGGAACGCGGAGGGCGTAGTCAACGAGGACGGCACCACCCAGAGCGGCTCCCTGATGGACGACATCGTCCGTGAGGGTGCCCGTCGGATGCTCGCCGCGGCCCTGGAAGCCGAAGTCAACCAGTTCATAGCCGAGTTGGCGGTCGAACGGGATGAGGCCGGTTACCGTCTGGTGGTCCGTAACGGCCACCACCGCGAGCGGACGGTGACCACTGCCGCCGGGCCGATTGCGGTGAAGGCGCCGCGGGTGAACGACAAGCGGGTCGATGGCGAGACGGGCGAGCGCAAGCGGTTCTCGTCGAAGATCCTCGCCCCCTGATGCCGGAAGTCCCCGAAGATCAGCGAGGTCCTGCCCCTGCTCTACCTGCACGGTCTGTCCTCCGGCAACTTCGTGCCCGCGATGGAGCAGTTCCTCGGCTCGGCCGCTGGGCTCTCGCCGGCCACGGTGACCCGGCTGACCAAGCAGTGGAGCGACGACTACGCCGCCTTCCAGGACCGGGACCTGTCCGGATCCGACTACGTGTACGTGTGGGCCGACGGCGTCCACCTCAAGGTCCGCCTCGGCCAGGCCCGCTCCTGCGTCCTGGTCCTCATGGGCGTGCGCACCGACGGCAGAAAGGAGCTGATCGCGCTCGCCGAGGGCCTGCGCGAGTCGACCGAGTCCTGGGCCGACCTCATGCGGAACTGCTTCCGGCGCGGCATGCGCGATCCCGAGCTCGTCGTCGGCGACGGAGCCATGGGTCTGTGGCGGGCCCTGGCCGAGGTGTATCCGCAGGCCAGACATCAAAGGTGCTGGGTTCACAAAACCCGGAACGTGGTCAACGCCCTGCCGAAATCGGCCCAGCCCGGCGCGAAGAAGGCGCTGCAGGAGATCTACAACGCCGAGGACCGCGATCACGCCGAGAAGGCGGTGAAGGACTTCGGGCGCGCCTACGGCGCGAAGTGGCCCAAGGCCGTCAAGAAGATCACCGACGACGTCGATGAACTCCTGGCGTTCTACGACTTCCCGGCCGAGCACTGGGTCCACCTGCGCACGACAAATCCGATCGAGTCGACCTTCCGCACGGTAAAGCTGCGGACCAAGGTCACCCGCGGCGCCGGCAGCCCGGCCGCGGCCCTGGCGATGGTGTTCAAGCTCGACGAGTCCGCCCAGACCCGCTGGCGCGCGATCACCGCACCCCACCTCGTCGCCCTCGTCCGCATCGGCGCCCGCTTCGAACGCGGCGTCCTAGTCGAGCGTGAGCAGGAGACTGCGGCATGAGTGAGCGCAAGGAACGCCCGCTGCTGTTCCTGGACGTCGAGGGACCTCTCCTGCCGTTCGGCGACGGCCCGCAACGCGAGCCGTCAAGCACCGCAACAGATTCGCACCTGACGCGGCTCGACCCGCGCGTCGGGCCCCGCCTCGCAGCGCTGCCGTGCGAGCTGGTCTGGGCAACCACCTGGGAGGAGGCGGCGAACACCGACATAGCACCGCGGCTCGGCCTGCCGCCCCTGCCGGTCGTGCACTGGCCGGAACCCTCCGACGCGCATGCACGCGAGGCCCAGTGGTACGGGCTCCACTGGAAGACCCGAACCCTGGCGGCATGGGCGGACGGACGCCCGTTCGTCTGGGTCGACGACGAGATCACCGACGCCGATCGGGACTGGGTGTCCACCCACCACCCCACCCCGGCCTTCCTCCACCGCGTCGCGTCGTCCCGCGGCCTAACCAGCGAAGACTTCGCAGTCCTCGATCAATGGCTGCGGGCCACTTGAGGCTCCCCACGTTGATCCACAGGAATTGACAGTTGCTCTCCACCAGGTCCTCGTTCTGCTGCCGGTGTGAACATCGCCCGAGGACGCGGAAGCCCAGGCTGTACCAGGTGCCCGTGACGCACAGGACGGCTCGGTCAGTCGGGGTGAGTTGCTGGTGCGCTCGTACCCAAGGAACTCCGTACGGGGCGGGCAACCGGGGACCCAGCGATTCGGTATCCGCACTTTCCGAATCCGGTCGTCACCGAGCCGCCTCTTGACCGGCTGATCAGCACAAGCCACCAGACCCTCCCGCACCGCCTCGGCTACCGACCCCGGAAGCCCCATCAACACTCCTCCGGCCACCTGGCCGATGAGGCACCGTCAAAGGCGCGGATATTCGGCGTGGTGTGCGGCGTGCCACACTCCGGAGGCGTGGGATCGCCGTGGGATCATCGACGTGGCTCCACTTTCACGCTCCACACAAAGCCCCTGGTCAAGAAGGCGCAGGCCCGGCGAGGCAGACCAAGGACGCCCGTTTCGCCACACCGACGCAAAGCGATCGCCACACACGGAAACGCCCTCCAGGGGCGTTTCCGCAGGTCAGAACGTCTTGGTGGGGCGGGTGGGACTCGAACCCACGGCCGACGGATTATGAGTCCGCTGCTCTAACCGGCTGAGCTACCGCCCCATAGCGGCGTGTCGCGCACATTTGTACGCGCCGTCTGCCGCAGCATAGCCGCTCATACGATCTCCTGCTCCGGATGGTCGGCTTCACGTGACCTTGAGGACTCCCGCGTGGCCCGGGCGGTTCCACCGGACATGAAAAAGGACCCCGGCGGGGTCCTCTTCAGACTGCTCCCCCGACTGGACTCGAACCAGTAACCTGCCGGTTAACAGCCGGCTGCTCTGCCAATTGAGCTACGGAGGACCGAGCTCCCCCGACTGGACTCGAACCAGTAACCTGCCGGTTAACAGCCGGCTGCTCTGCCAATTGAGCTACGGAGGAATGCCTCGTTGCATCGAACGTACTCACCTGGGTATCCGCCAGGGGGCGCGCGCTCGCTGCGACACATACATTAGCGCAAGCAGGGGGGTGCTTCGCCAATCGGTACTCCCGGCTCCAGGCCGCGCCAGAAGACCTACACAAGGGAAGGGTGGCCGCCATGCGTTACCGGCTCACGTTCGTCGTCGGACTCGCTCTGGGTTACGTGCTGGGCACACGAGCCGGACGCGAGCGCTACGAACAGCTGAAGAAGACCGCGCGTCAGGTCGCGCAGAACCCCGCCGTCCGCAACACCGCCGAGACGGCCGCGCTACAGGGCCGCCAGTTCGCGGGCAAGGCGTTCCACACGGTGAGCGAGAGGGTCGGCGACCGCATGCCCGACTCGGTCGCCCACCGCGTCCGCTCCCTGCGCGAGCGCAACATCAACGGCTCGGCGGAGGACGACTGGGGCACGAGCAACACCTGAGACAAAGGGGTGCGGGGGGTCGCGCGGGGAGCCGTACACCACCCGCACCCGAAAGACTGCGCGCACCTCCACGGCGCCCACGGCCCGAGCATGCGCGGCACTGCGGCAGAATTTGAGCCATGGGGATAGTCGCCGGGTTGGACAGTTCGCCCGATTTCACTCGTATCGTCGTCTGCGACGCGGACACCGGAGCCGTGCTGCGGCAGGGCTACGCGCCGCATCCAGTGGAAGCCGCCGAGGCCGGCGGGCGGCCCAGCGACGTCGATCCACAGGCGTGGCTGCTGTCCCTGGGCGAGGCCGCCGGCGGTGGACTGCTGGAAGGTGTGCAGGCCATCGGGGTCTCCGCCCAGCAGAACGCCGTCGTGCCGCTGGACGCGCAGGGCGGCACCGTACGGCCCGCGCTGGTCGGTGGTGACAAGCGGGCGCAGGTCTCGGCGGCCGATCTGATCGACGCGCTGGGCGGGCGTGAGGCGTGGGCACAGGCGGTGGGCTCCGTGCCGCAGGCCGCCCAGCCGGTGACCAAGCTGCGCTGGCTCGCCAGGAACGAACCCGAGAACGCGGCGCGGGTCGCCATGCTGATGCAGGCGCACGACTGGCTGGTGTGGCAGTTGTTGGGCCGGCCGGTCCGGCGGACCACCGACCGGGGCGGCGCCTCGGGCACCGGCTACTGGTCCGCCGCCACCGGCGGCTACCGGCCCGACCTGGTGGAACTGGCCCTCGGTCACCAGGTCGTGCTGCCCGAGGTGATCGGGCCGTCCGAGGCGGCCGGAACGACACCGGAGGGGCTGCTGATCTCCGCCGGGACCGGCGAGACCATGGCCGCCGCCTTCGGGTTGGGCCTCGGGTTCGGCGACGCGGTCGTCTCCCTGGGTGCCTCCGGGTCCGTGATGGCCGTGCATCCCGAGGCGCTCCAGGACGGCTCCGGGATGATCACCTGCCTCGCCGACGCCACCGGCATGCACCTGCCCGTCGTGACCACGCTGAACGCGGTGCGCACCCTGCGCGGCACCGCCGAGCTGCTCGGGCTGTCCGACCTGGAGAGCCTGTCCGACCTGGCGATGAAGTCGACGCCGGGCTCCCACGGCCTCGTGCTGCTGCCCTATCTGGAGGGGGAGCGCACGCCCGCGCTGCCGCACACCGCGGGGACGCTGACCGGGCTGCGGCGGGAGTCGATGAAGGCGGAGCATCTGGCACGGGCGTCCTTCGAGGGCATGCTCTGCGGGCTCGCGGACGCGCTCGACGTGCTGCGCGGGCGTGGGGTGGAGGTACGGCGGGTCTTCCTGCTGGGGGCGGCGGCCGAGCTGCCGGCCGTACAGGCCTCGGCGCCCTCGCTGTTCGGGGCGCAGGTCGTCGTACCGCAGCCCGCCGACTACGCGGCGATCGGTGCCGCCCGGCAGGCGGCATGGGCGCTCGGGGCATCCCAGGGCACCCTGGATCCGCGGACGCCGCCGGCCTGGCAGGGGGCGGTCGCGCAGGTGCTGGAGCCCGGCGAGGACCTGGCGGTGGGGCAGGCCGTGCGGCAGCAGTACGTGTCGGTGCGGGAGCAGACCCACCCCGGGGCGTTCCGGGTCTAGGCGGTGCCGACAGGGCCGGCGCGGAACGGACGGTGTCGGCCCGTCGGGTGATCGGGTTGAGGTAACGCGGGTGGAGTGTCCGACGATAGGGGCCAGGGGCAACCATTCTTCCCCTGTCGCCGACTCCGAGAGAACAGCGTGCTCATACGACTGCTGCGGACCTACCTCAGGCCCTACAAGAGACCCATCACCGCGCTGGTGCTGCTGCAGTTCCTGCAGACCTGCGCGACCCTCTACCTGCCCACGCTGAACGCCCACATCATCGACAGCGGTGTCGTCCTCGGCGACACCGGTTACATCCTGTCCTTCGGCGCCGTGATGATCGGCGTCTCGCTGGTCCAGGTGGTGTGCAACATCGGTGCCGTGTACTACGGCGCCCGCACCGCCTCGGCGCTCGGCCGGGACGTACGGGCCGCGGTCTTCGACCGGGTGCAGTCGTTCTCGGCGCGTGAGGTGGGCCACTTCGGCGCGCCCTCGCTGATCACGCGGACCACGAACGACGTGCAGCAGGTGCAGATGCTGTGCCTGATGACGTTCACCCTGATGGTGTCGGCGCCCATCATGTGCGTGGGCGGCATCGTGCTCGCGCTCGGCCTGGACGTGCCGCTGTCCGGGGTACTGGTCGCCGTGGTGCCCGTGCTGGGCCTCACGGTGACCTTGATCGTGCGGTCGCTGCGGCCGCTGTTCCGGACGATGCAGGTGCGGCTGGACACGGTGAACCGGGTGCTGCGCGAGCAGATCACCGGCAACCGGGTGATCCGTGCCTTCGTGCGCGACGAGTACGAGCAGGACCGCTTCCGCAAGGCCAACGCCGAGCTGACGGAGGTGTCGCTCGGCACCGGCAAGCTGCTCGCGCTGATGTTCCCGATCGTGATGACGGTGGTGAACGTCTCGTCGATCGCGGTGGTGTGGTTCGGCGCGCACCGCATCGACAGCGGCGGGATGCAGATCGGCGATCTGACGGCGTATCTCGCCTATCTGCTGCAGATCGTGATGTCCGTGATGATGGCCACCTTCATGTTCATGATGGTGCCGCGCGCGGAGGTGTGCGCCGAACGGATCCAGGAGGTGCTGGAGACCGGGTCCAGCGTCGTGCCGCCGGTGACGCCGGTGCGGGAGCTGCACCGGCACGGGCATCTGGAGATCCGCGGGGCCGGCTTCCGCTACCCGGGTGCCGAGGAGCCGGTGCTGAGGGGCATCGACGTGGTCGCGCGGCCCGGGGAGGTCACCGCCGTGATCGGCTCGACCGGCAGCGGCAAGTCCACGCTGCTCGGGCTGGTGCCCCGGCTGTTCGACGTCACCGACGGAGAGGTGCTGGTCGACGGGGTGGACGTCCGGACCATCGATCCCCAGGTGCTGGCCCGGACCGTCGGACTGGTGCCGCAGAAGCCGTACCTCTTCGCCGGCACGGTCGCGACCAACCTCCGGTACGGCAATCCGGACGCGACCGACGAGGAGCTGTGGCACGCGCTGGATGTGGCGCAGGCCAGGCCGTTCGTGGAGCGGCTGGAGGGTGGGCTGGACGCGCCGGTCGCGCAGGGCGGCACCAACGTCTCCGGCGGTCAGCGCCAGCGGCTCGCCATCGCGCGGACGCTGGTGCAGCGGCCGGAGATCTATCTCTTCGACGACTCCTTCTCCGCCCTCGACTACGCCACGGACGCCGCCCTGCGCGCGGCGCTCACCCGCGAGACGTCGCGGGCGACCGTCGTGATCGTCGCCCAGCGGGTGGCGACCATCCGGGACGCCGACCGGATCGTCGTGCTCGACGCGGGCCGGGTCGTGGGCACCGGGAGGCATCACGAGCTGATGGCGGACAACGAGACCTACCGGGAGATCGTGCTCTCCCAGCTGACGGAAGCGGAGGCTGCCTGATGGCCGGTCCGATGGGGCGGATGATGGCCGGGACCGGCCCCGACCATCGCTCGATGGACTTCCGGGGGTCGGGGCGGCGGCTGGTCGGCCGGTTCCGGCACGAGCGGCTGACCATCGGCGCGCTGCTGCTGTGCGTGGTGGTGAGCGTGGGGCTGTCGGTGGTCGGCCCGAAGATCCTGGGGAACGCCACCGACCTGGTGTTCGCGGGGATCGTCGGGCGGGAGCTGCCGGCCGGGACCAGCAAGGAGCAGGCGCTCGACGCCATGCGGGAGCGGGGCGACGGCGCCGTGGCCGACATGCTCCGCGGCACCGACTTCACGCCGGGCGAGGGCATCGACTTCGACGCGGTGGGGAACGTACTGCTGCTGGCGCTGGTGGTGTTCGTGGTGGCCGGGCTGCTGATGGCGGTGGCGACGCGGCTGGTGAACCGGGCCGTCAACCGGACGATGTACCGGATGCGCGAGGACGTGCAGACGAAGCTGTCGCGGCTGCCGCTGTCGTACTTCGACAAGCGGCAGCGCGGTGAGGTGCTGAGCCGGGCGACGAACGACATCGACAACATCGGGCAGACCCTCCAGCAGTCGATGGGCCAGCTGATCAACTCGCTGCTGACCATCATCGGCGTGCTGGCGATGATGTTCTGGGTGTCCTGGATCCTGGCGCTGGTGGCGCTGGTGACGGTGCCGCTGTCGCTGTCCGTGGCGACGTACGTGGGCAAACGGTCGCAGCCGCACTTCGTGCAGCAGTGGCGCTCGACGGGCCAACTCAACGCGCACGTCGAGGAGATGTACACCGGGCACACCCTGGTGAAGGTGTTCGGGCGGCAGGAGGAGTCGGCGCAGCAGTTCGCCGAGCAGAACGAGGCGCTGTACGAGGCCGGGTTCCGGGCGCAGTTCAACAGCGGGGTGATGCAGCCGCTGATGCTGTTCGTGTCGAACATGAACTACGTGCTGGTCGCGGTGGTCGGCGGTCTGCGGGTCGCCTCCGGCTCGCTGTCGATCGGTGACGTGCAGGCCTTCATCCAGTACTCGCGGCAGTTCTCGATGCCCCTGACGCAGCTCGCGTCCATGGCGAACCTGGTGCAGTCCGGGGTGGCCTCCGCCGAGCGGATCTTCGAACTCCTCGACGCGCCGGAGCAGTCGGCCGATCCGGTGCCGGGGCTGCGGCCGGAGGAGCTGCGGGGCCGGGTGACGCTGGAGGGCGTGTCCTTCCGGTACGACTCGGAGAAGCCGCTGATCGAGGATCTGACACTGACGGTGGAGCCCGGGCAGACGGTCGCGATCGTCGGGCCGACCGGGGCGGGCAAGACCACGCTGGTCAATCTGCTGATGCGGTTCTACGAGGTGTCCGGCGGGAGGATCACGCTCGACGGGGTCGACATCGCGAAGATGTCCCGCGACGAGCTGCGGTCCGGGATCGGGATGGTGCTGCAGGACACCTGGCTCTTCGGCGGGACGATCGCCGAGAACATCGCGTACGGGGCGGCGCGCGAGGTCACCCGGGGCGAGATCGAGGAGGCGGCGCGGGCGGCACACGCCGACCGCTTCGTCCGGACCCTCCCCGACGGCTACGACACGGTGATCGACGACGACGGGGCGGGGGTCAGCGCGGGTGAGAAGCAGCTCATCACGATCGCGCGGGCGTTCCTGTCCGACCCGGTGATCCTGGTGCTGGACGAGGCGACGTCCTCGGTGGACACCCGCACCGAGGTGCTGATCCAGAAGGCGATGGCGAAGCTCGCGCACGGACGGACGTCGTTCGTGATCGCGCACCGGCTGTCGACGATCCGGGACGCGGACACGATCCTGGTGATGGAGAACGGGGCGATCGTGGAACAGGGGGCGCACACCGCGCTGCTGGCCGCGGACGGGGCCTACGCACGCCTGTACAAGGCGCAGTTCGCGCAGGCGGTGGCCGAGGTCGACTGAGCCGGTGACCGGGGTCGGGGGTGCCGCCGCGCCGTCGCGGC
>NZ_JBFBJT010000094.1:0-29792 GCF_040686175.1 Streptomyces sp. NPDC086077
GATCGCGTGCGCGGCGAGCGTGGTCAGCCACACCAGCCGGCACACCGCGGCCGGCCTGCGCGACACACTGCTGCCACGGCTGCGCGCCGCGGTGGCGGTGATGGAGGAGGACCTGCGCGCGGCGCCGCGCCCCGAGCCCGCCCCGGCCCCCTCGGGCCTCGCGGCCTGGACGGGCGCCTCGAAGCAGGAACTGGGCAGGGAGTTCGTGGAGTCGCTGGCCCGCGGCCTGACCGTCCTCACCGCGTTCGGCGCGGGCCGGGCGGAACTCACCCTGACGGAGGTGGCGAAGGCGACCGGCCTGGTCCGCGCCACCGCCCGCCGGGCCCTGATCACGTACGAACACCTCGGCCTGGTCGCCCAGCCCCGCCCCGGCACCTTCACCCTCACCCCCCGGGTCCTCGGCCTCGGCTACCCGCTCCTGTCCCGGACCTCGCTGCCCCACATCGCCGCCCCGCACCTGGCGAGCCTGGCCGAGCGCATCCACGAGTCGACGTCACTCGCCGTGCTGACGGCGGCCGGGGACGAGATCCAGTACACGGCACGGGTGGCGACCGCCCGGGTGATGAGCGTGAACATCACCGTGGGCACCCGGCTGCCCGCCTACGCCACCTCCACGGGCCGCGTCCTGGTGGCGGACCTCCCACCCGCCGACCGCGTCCTCGGCCCGCTGCGCCCGCTCACCCCTCGCACACTCACCGACCCGAAGGCCCTGACCCGCGCCCTGGACGAGGTACGGGACCAGGGCTACGCGCTGGTCGACGAGGAACTGGAGGAGGGCCTGCGCTCGCTGGCGGTACCTGTCCGCGACCGCACGGGCCGGGCGGTGGCCGCCCTCAACACGGCGATGCACACCTACCGGCACACCCTCCAGGAATGCGTCGACCACCTCGCCCCGGCCCTCCGCGAGACGGCCGGCGCCATCGAGGCGGACCTGCACGTGTCGGCACGGTTCACCCGGATTCCCCTGAGCTAGCCGGCGCCCGGTCACGCGGCGGGACAGACCGGCGAGCCCGCGCGTCCCGCCCGGCCTCCACGCAACCGGCTACCCCGGGCCGCACCCTCGCCCCATCCCGATCCGGTACTCTGTGGACCGAGCACCCTGATCCAACTCAGGGAGCCCCGCCTTCGTGGGATGTGTGGGAAACCTCGTCACCGCAGCTCAGGTGCGATGGTGCACGGGGCCTCAAAACGCTGCAGCCTCGAATCTCAAACGCCTTTTCAGCGTTTCCACTGCTCACGGCGCACGCACAGAGACCAAGGAAGCACCCGAAATCGGTGCAGCGCCCGCAGGTGGAGGGCAGTAGGCAGACCTCGGCTCACAGCGCAACTCTGACATGGCCTGAGTGAACCGGTCACCCAGTGGGCGGCACCCAGATTGCTACTTGAACAGCAGCACGGCAGCCTGGCGTTATGACCATCTCCCATGCTTCCCACGCCCCACCTGCCTCCGACCGACGGGTCCTCCTACTCCTCCTCGACGATCAAGATCGCCTGATGCTGTGCGGCGGATGCTGCGGCGACTGGACGGTCCCGCAAGCACTGCTCGCCGATGACACTGACTTCGAGGACGGGGCCACTCAGTATCTCGCCGAGCGATTCCACATCGAGAACCCTCGCTTGGGATCCGTCTATGGCGTTCACGAAACACGGGAATCCGAGTACTGGGAACACGACCGGCACACCGTTTCTCGCGTTTTTATCGTGAGGATCAGCCCCGAAGAGTCGGAATCGATTCAGGCGATGTCCCCGTCCCACACCAGATGGGGAATTAGCGAGCTCAAATCCCGGCATCAAGAGATGACGCCTGAAGGGGTGACTCTTCTTGTCTCCGGATATGTGGAAGGTTGGCTTCCCGACGGACCCGTCTCTCTGTACTGACCTGAAGGTCCTGATGCCCCCGCATGCCGTTGAGATCACCTTGACTCGGACCGTAAGCGGAGTCGAACTAAAAGCCGCACGACAGATCAGCGGTATGCCGATGGCGTCGTCGCCCGACAGCAAGAGCATCGCGGTTTTCGTGTCGGCACAAGATGGGAAGCTTGCCGTCAGGAAAAGTACTGAGAAGACTTCAGGACGTCCTTCCCATTTACGTCCCGTGCACTGTCTTCCCAGGGCCAGACGGGATGCTAAAGATGAGCATTCCACTTGCGCCTGGAAGGGCATGCCCGCCATCGGGGACGATGCGCTTCAGGACGCGGGTGGCGCAGGCGACGGGCGTGATGGCGACCCAGTGAACTTCCCGTTCTTCGCCTTTATCGGTCAGCTGGGAAGGTTCATCCGTGCTCGGCCGGGGAGCGAAGTTTGTACGCCGTAACCGCCGGCATGAGCCGCAGAAAACTGGCTCTTCGCAGTTGAGGGTGTAGCCGCGCGGCGTGCGGCGATCGCCGAGCCGGGTCGAGCCCGTCGAGGCATACCCAGCGGAAGAGACTCACTTGTCCAGTCCACCCGAGTACCCACACGGCTGACGGCCGACGCTCCTCACTCCTCTTCGCCGCATTCTTCGCGGGCAAGGGCAGCGCGGCTCGCCCAGATCCCCGCAGCCCCCACGATCGCCGCACCCGCCCCTATGGCCGCTTTGCGCCCCGCCTCAGCGGCTGCGTTCTTCAATTGCTTCGCGTCTCGGGCCGCGTCCCACCATCGTGTCGCCTCCAATGAATGTCGACCAGATTTGATTCCGAGCGGCCTGTGAAATTCATCGATGACGATGCCAACATGGTTGATCGAGCCCACCACAACCCGGTGCGCGGGCAAGTGCAGCAGCACATTCGAGTTGGCCGCGCTGGCAGCCGAATCCATGCGTGCCATCAGGAGCTCAATCTTCTGTGAGATGAGTTCCCGCCGCTTTTGCCGGTCATCCTTCAGCACGAGCCGACGCCCGTCCAACTTGTCCGGATAATCGCCCAGCACCCGCTGCAGTCGCAGCACGTCGAGCGCGTCTTGCAGTTCGAAGCAACGAGCCACAACGGCGAGCAACTCCTGGACCTCGGACTTTGCCTCCTTGGCCATCTTGGCGAGATCACCGATCTTGGTCGTGCTCTCCACCCTCTCCGCGAGTGCGTCGAGTCGCCCCAGCGCCCACCCCAGGGCGTCCGTGATCGTATGGGTCCTGGCCTGCACGGTCGACCACGTATCGTCGTCGACCTGACCCTCCCGGTCCAGAACGGTCATGGCGGACTCGATGTCGAGGCCCGCTCCGAACACCTTCCCCAACTCGGCGTTCTTTTGGGCGCGGAGCACGTCGTCGACCTTCTTGTCGATCGTCGCGAGGTAGCTCTTGATCTCGTTCATCTCATGCTGCCTCGCGAGTTGCGCCATGATCCCCGCGGCACCAGCAAGAATCGCCGGGTTGGTCAGGAGCGAGCCTGGCCCCTCCGCAATCTGGAGCCATGACTTGATTGAGCCCGGTTTCCCCACCATCGCATAGCTGATGCCTGGCGTCTTGCTTTCCATTAGCCCGTACTTCTTGTGAAGATGCGCGGACTCCTCGGTCAGCTTCAACCAGCGACCAGAGTTGGCGGCAACTTCAGAACCCGCCTGTGCGACGCCAGCCCCGGCACGGAGGAGAGGTCCGAGCCTTCGCAATACGAGGTCCTTGGACAACGACAACAGTCCCTCTGAAGCGAGGAAGCGCTCGACATCCGTCGGGTCCCCGATGACCGCAAGTCCATCGCCGTCACTGATCAACTGAATCTGGATATCCATCGCCCGCTCCTGCAGTGACTCTCTTGTGACTCTTCGCAGTTGAGGGTAGTTGGGGTGAGCGGCGCAAGAGCCTCCATCACCGCAAGACGTAGACCCCTACCCGGCCACCGACGCGCACCGCACGCCCCCCGCGGCTACATCCTCAACTGCGAAGAGCCAGAAAACTCAGGTGCTGACCGCGTTGCCTGCTCACTACCGTGATGGGTCCTCGGCCAGGCGCTGGGCGAACAACGGAAGGCAGGCGGCGATGAAGCGCCTCGAACTGGTGATCGTGCAATTTGAGGAGGTCAAACGCCTCATCGAGGTCGGACGGGTCCCTCAGCTGCGGCTGGCCCACATCCTGCTCGACAGCGCTGTCGAACTGATCATGCACCGCATGGCCGAGGCCGAGCTCGAGTCCCAGCGCTTCGACTTCGATCAGCTTCAGAACCTCCGCCGGCTCGACAGGAGGCGCAAGAGCGACGATCCCTTGCATCGCCGGTTCACCGCCACAGCACCGAGCGATGACCGGCTTCGCGCGGAGATCCAGCGGCTCGAAGGGATCGTGACCTCGACGAGGCACCGGGAAAAGATAAACAAAGAGTTCGGGAAGAAGATCGACTTTCTTGTCGAGCGGAAGAAGCTCCCGGAAGACCTCGCGCCGGTGCTGAAGAAGTTGCACGACTACAGGAACGAGACCTACCACCGTGACCAGCATCGAGTCCAAGTTGTCCGTCCCGCCGTCATGATCTACTTCGACGCTGCATGCACGGTCCTCGACCACTACCAGCCGGACATGGTGATCGGCGACGGCCCTCTGGGCCCTGAGCTGGCACGCTTCCAGGATGGTCTCCCCGGCCGCCAGAACCCCGTCGAGCTGCCCCGTCGGGCAGCGAAGCAGCTGAGGGAGGAAGTGGGCCTGGACCTGACGTCAGTGAGGACCGCACTGGTCGAACATCTCCTTGCACGCCTTGACGACCTGATGTCAGGACTCGCCTACATCGAGGAGAACATCACCGGCGGCGCGATTCCGGGCGACGGCATTCGGACCATGCAGATCAAAGACGGAGACATCGAAGCAATCTTCGACGCGCAGGTGCTCCGGAGCCGGAAGTATCCGCTCAGCATGAAGGACGTCGAATCCTGGATCGAGCGGGCCACGGCGATGGAAGGCATGGACGACAAGCACGCGCTTTTCGGCGAGCTCGCGGCTCTTGAGGACGCGTTCGAGGATCTTGAAGAGAGGGTCCGCGAGGCGGTCTGGCGCATCGACGAGGCAGCGAACATGCGCTGAGGAACAGCTGGTCACGCCCACTCAAGACCAGCCTGGATCAACAGCTCGAAGCCTACAAGAGACCCTCCAGCGCCGACTGGGCGGCCCACCTTCGGTGCGAGCGAAACGAACTCGGCGTGGCCAGGCACCGTTGCCACCCTGTGGACTGGCAAGGCCGAGCGACGAGAGAGGCCAAGGATCTGGCGGAGGGGCCTCTTGCTGATCGTCGCCTTCCACGGTCGGATCGATTCTGGGTCCGGTGGCACGTCCGACATGTGCCTGCGGCGTCTGCGGTGGGTGTAGCTGGTGCCGGGCCCCGATCCGTCTGTGGGCCGATGGCTTCCGTTATTGGTGTCCGGGCCCTCCAGCCGTTCGCGCGCGACAAGCCGATTTCTTCGGCCCCAGGTACGGCGTGATCACGCACCCCGCCGTCCCGGGTCGGGGTACATTCGTCAGTCCGAAGGTGACGTCATTACGGTCGTACGCGAGAACCGCCGTCGGCCCCGGTAACTGATGCCCGCCTATAGCCGACCAGGACGACGTCGATTCGAAGCGGCCAGGCAAAGCACCGAAATGGTCATCGCCAGCCTGCCGGGCCGTACCCCCTCTAAGATCCCTTCGAGCCGACCGTCCCCCAGAGCGTCGCGCGGCCCCGTAGCCGGCATCACGCTTGCAGGCGACCATGCTCCCAGCCGAGCGTCGCGGACACCGCCCATTCTTTTCAGGCGCTCCGCCAGGCTCGCAGTAACGGATCCACCGATGAGTTCGGGAGTCTGTGGACACCGAGGTTGGAATCCCGCAGATCACCAGTATCGAAGGCGCAGCACCAGTCAGCCACTTACTGTTGGCCGGTGACCCATAACTGGCGGGCTCTCCGTGTCAACGGGCGTGCTCGCGGCGCCCTACGAACGGACTCGGACCACATCTACACCGAACTCGCGCTGGCCGGCGTCGCCTCGCCGGTGTGGCGAATCTGGGCTGGCTCCACGTTACGTCCCGCTAAGGGTGACGAAGCGCACCGGCTCGGCGAGTACCCTGCTGGCCCCCTCCTCGTCCGCACCGCGCGCAGCAAGGGTGGCTTCGGCAAGTCGCGGTGGGAGGGCTTCGCCGAACTTGAGGCCGCGGACCGCATGTCCGTCGACTTCCGGCAGGCACAGCCCTGTACGGGCGTCCGCTGAGGCGGTCTTCCAACTTTCCGCGGTGACTTCGTCGCGGAGCCGAATCCACTGGTCGTTGACGTGTCGGTGCGGTGTCACCACGGAAGACAACGAAGCGGCCAGCATTGCGTTTGCCCGATGGCCTGCCCACGTCCACCAGCGGATGTCTCCGTCGGCGGTCCGGGTGACCACTGTCCCACCCGGGTGAACGGTGTGGAGGTGCGCGTCGCGCGCCTCAGCGAGTTTGACCGTGGCTCGCTTGGTCAGGCTGACCGGTGAGTCGTCACCGAGAAGGACGTCACGGGCGGCGCGGGCGAGAGCGAAGGAACGGATGCGCTCCGCGCCGAAGCCGCTCCATCGAGCACGCCCTCCTTCGTCGGCCGGCTCCACGAAGCAGCGCTTGCGGCTCCAGTCGATGTACGTCACCAACCAGCTGCGTCCCGCGAGCAGCAGCTTGCGTGGGCCTTCGATGTGCTTGGTGAGAAGGTCGGGGTCGGTTCGGCCGATTTCGGTACGGCCGTTGAAGACTGTGAACTCCGGTGGTGCCGTGAAAACCGCCGTCAGGTTCATGAAGTGGCGGTACCCGTAACGGCGTTCCGCCTCAGGCCCGATGAAAAGCAGCCCCCCGTCGTGATCCAGGTATCCCTGTTCCACCAGGTGGCTCACCACGGGTGCCGCACCGGGACCGAAGGGTCCGACGCCACCCCACCACTCCTGCCACAGGTTTTCGCCGACCCTGTGTTCCTGAAGGCACAGCGCCAGCAGTTGCTGAGCCACCAGGTGGCGGGGCTCAGGCGGTGCGACCACGGGTTCCACCCAGCCCCGGGACCACTGGAGCAGCAACGCGGCTGCCGAGAGCAGTCCTTCGCTACTCAGCGCCAGGAAGAGACAGTTGCGGAAGGTACCGGGACGTCGGCCCGTACGCCCGAGGCGTTGCAGGAAGGAGGCCACTGTGGAGGGCGCGTCGAGCTGGATGACCCGGTCGAGGTCTCCCACGTCGATGCCGAGTTCCAGAGTGCTGGTGGAGACGATCACGCAGTCCCGACCTTCGGCAAAGGCCGCTTCGGCGCGGCGACGCTCGTCGACCGAGAGAGAGGCGTGCGAGAGGAAGGTAGTGACGCCCATCAGGCGCAGCTTCTCGCCCAGTTCCTCGACTGTACGACGACTTTCGCAGAAGACCAGGCGTTTCTCGCCCCGGTGCAGGGCCGCAATGACCGTCGCGGCGTTCGCAACGGAACCGACGTAGTCGAGTTCGATGTCCCCGGGCTGTGGCGTCGCGGGTGCTGCCGCCTCGGCGGCCGGGCCGGGTCCGGTCCGTGCGGCGAGGCCGGGGGCCACCACCCTGGCCGGCCGCCGTCCCTGACCTCCGCCCTGGAGCCAGGCCAACAGCTCTTCGGGGTTGCCGATGGTGGCTGACAGGCCGACTCGCTGGAGCGGCCGTCCTGCGACCCGACTCAGGCGCTCCAGCACGGCCAGCAGATGCCAGCCTCGGTCATCACCCGCGAAGGCGTGCACCTCGTCAACCACGACCGCGTGCAGCCCCGAGAAGAAGGCACGGTGGTCGACGTGTGTGCTCACCAGCATGGATTCCAGAGACTCTGGAGTGGTGAGGAGTATGTCGGGGCGCTGAACGAGGATGCGCCGCCGACGGCTCGTGGTGACGTCGCCATGCCACAGCTCGGCGGTGCGGCCCAGCCATTCCGTGTAGGTGCGCAGCCTGGGCTGCAGGTTGTTGAGCAGGGCCTTGAGCGGACACACATACAGCACGCTGGTGCCCTTCCAGCCGTGCTGGCCCATGCGGGTGAGTAGAGGGAAGGCCGCCGCCTCCGTCTTTCCGCCAGCCGTGGGCGCGAGCAGCAGGGCGTCCTCGCCGCCCAGGAGCGGTTCGATCGCCACCTCCTGCAGCGGGCGCAGGGAGCGCCAGCCGAGGGAGTTCACGATGTGATGGCCGAGGACGGGATCGAGGAGGTCGAAGGCGTCGGCCGGTTCCTTCATCACCGGCTCGAATCCGGTCATGACGGGTCCAGATCCAGTTCGACGTCTCCCGCTCCGATGGCCGCGCTCCGCTCGGTCTCGTTGAGCTCGGCGCTGTTCACCGTAAGGGCATAGTGGTTAGGGGGGTCGAAGTCTGCGAACTCGTCGACCCTGTCCAGGACATCGGCGACGAGCTTGCGCAAGTACAGGCGAGGCGCGATGCCGATCTTGCCGCCGAGGGATCCAGTGACCGCGCGAGCCAACTCGTCGAGGTAGGCGTCATCGATTCGATGGGTGAGACGCTCGGGGTGGCGAGCAACCCCCGCGTACAAGTCCCGCACCTTGCGACCGAGCTCGCCGAGTGACGCGAGGTCGAATCCGGGCAGCCGCAGTTGCACGGCCCGCGGAGAGTCGAACCGCGGGTCGGTGGTGAAGTCGGTGGCCAGGCGCTGGGCGAGCGGGGCCAGGCGCTGGACGCCCTGCTGCCCGTCATAGAAGGCCGGGGTACCGGTGATGACGAGGAAGAGTCCGGGGAAGCGGCCGGCGTCGATCTCGTCGAGGAGCTGGCGTAGCGCGTTGAGCGACTTCTCCCGTACGTCGCTGCGGACCCGCTGGAGGGTTTCCACCTCGTCGAGGACGAGGAGCAGTCCGGGGTGTCCGCAGTCCCGCAGGACGGTGAGCAGGCCCTGTAGGAAGCCGAGCGCACCGAAGTGATCGAGGTCGCCGCGCACGCCCGCGGCGCGTTTCGCGGTCCCGGCCACGGACCGCTGACCGCCGAGCCAGGAGATCATCGCCTCGGCGTGTGCACCGTCCCCGGCCGCGACGGCCCGCCGGTAGCCGCGCAGAGCCGCGGAGAAGGCGGGGGTCGTGCGGGCGACGTCGGCGAGGCGGCGCTCCAGGAGTTCGTCGACGGCCTTCGCGAGTGCGTTCTCGTCGTCGTCGGCGATGTCGCCGCCGTCGAGGGCCTCCTCCTCCAGGGCGTAGAACCAGGAGTCGACCACGGCCCGGAGCGCGGAGGGCAGGTGGGTGGCGGTGGTGAGGCGTTCGACGAGTCTGCGGTAGATGGTCTCCAGGCGGTGCAGCGGGGTTTCGGTCTCGGAGATCTGCACCTCGCTCACGGCGAGTCCCTGCCGCTTGGCCCGTTCGGCGAGCCAGCGCGCGAAGAACGTCTTACCGGAACCGTACTCGCCGCGCAGCGCGTGGAAGGCCGCGCCGCCGCGGGCCACGGTGGCGAGGTCGTCGTCGAGAGCTGCTTCGAAGCGTGTCAGTCCGACGGCGAACAGGCCGAGTCCGGCCTGGGGTACGGTGCCGCGTCTGAGGGCGTCGATGACGTCCCGTCGGCGGGCGAGGCTGATGTCCGGTCCGGGTGTGGTCATGCGGTGTCTCCGGGGAACTGCTGGATGAGCAGCGCCTTGTCGAGCTGGACGGTGCGCCCCGACTCGACGAGCTGGAGCACGGGATAGCCGTCGATGTTGAGCAGGCGTTCCAGCACGGTGGCGAACCGCTCGGGGTTGCGCTGCGACTTGCCGGTGGCCGTCTGGGCCGCTGCGGCCACCGCGCCGGGCGACAGTTTCCCACCCGCGGCGAGCAGGGCGTCGAGGACGGCGGCGACCGCCTTGTCGGCCGGGGCGAGCCGGACAAACTCGCGCTGCGCCTTGTACGGGGCCGACTGTACGGTCCGTTCACCGAGTCCGGCCCTCTCCGGCGCCGTGGCACGGTCCGCGGTCCGCGGTTCCGGCAGCGGCCGGGGTGTCCGCTCGGCGGCGGGAGCGGCCTCGGCTCCGGAGACGGCGGGCGTGCTCTCGTCGTCCCCGTGCCACCAGCCGGGCGCGATGCGTTCGGTGGGAAGCAGGGTCCATCCGGCGGGGATCCGGTCGGCGGACGGTACGAGGGTGATGACGGGCACGGTGACCTCGGCGAGGGAGGCCCCGCCGTGGTAGCCGGCCCGCCGCGCGATGTAGCGCAGGTCCTCGCGCCACGGCAGGACTGCCCGCCCGCCGTCGGTCCGCACCCTCGGTCCGGCCACCGCGATCTCGCCGTCGCCGGGAGTTCCGGTGCGCCACCGGGCGCCCTGGACGCCGTCGGCGGCGGGCGTCTGCTGCCCGCGCGGCGTGCGGTCGAGGACGTGGCCGTGATCGGAGACGAGGACGACGGGCCGGCCGTAGTCGCGAGCGGCGTTCAGCAGGTCGGGCAGCTTGGCGATGTCGCCGAGCGCCCACCGGCCGCGGGCGCCTTCCCGGCCGTCGGCCAGCGCGTCGTCGATGGTGTTGAGTACGACCGCGACGATGTCCTCGCCGGCCAGGACCTGGAGGAGCTCCGGGGCCAGCCGGTGGCCGGGCGGTCCTTCGTAGCCGCCCTTGTGGAAGAGGTGGGCGCCCCGGTGGCGCTTCTTCCAGAACGTGGTGAAGCCCGTGCGTTCCTTGTCCTGCCCGCCGTCGGCGGGCTGTCCGCACAACAAGGAGACGCGGCTGGTGCGCGTGACGGACGGCAGCATCGACACCGCCGCCTGCCGGGCGGCCTCGGTGCCCGGCCGTGGTTTGGGGACGACCTCGGTCCACACCCGTCGGTCGAGTTCACCGGCGAGCTGGACGGCGACGTCGGCGCTCATACCGTCCAGGACCAGGATGAGCGGCCTGCCGCCGTCGCGGGCGAGGGGTGCGGCGGCCTCGGCGAGGACGTCCTCGATCAGCAGGGCGCCACCGGGTGCCTGCTGGGAGGCGGTCTCCGTCCACAGGGCGAGCCGTCGGGCGAACGCCTCGTCGAGTCGCGTGCGGCGGGTGCGCACGGCCTCTATAAGTCGCTGGTAGGCGTCCGCGACGGCGGGGTCCCGGGATGTCTCTCCTTCGGCGAGGACGCCCACGGCGAGGTCGGCCCAACCGGAGGAGGCCAGGTGGGAGCGGACCCCCTGGGCCACCGACTCGACCGGTGGCAGGGGGGACTGCGTCCAGCGCACCAGCCGGACGGCGGTGCGGGCCGTCTCGGTGCGCTCGGCGTAGAGGCCGCTGAGGTGGTGTTCCGTCAGGTCGTGCAGGGCGGCTTCGGCGGGCGCGGCCGGTCCGTCGAGGAAACCGGCCAGCCGGCGCAGCCGGGCCTGGTAGCCGGAGGGCAGCAGCCGGTCGGCGCCGAGCAGCGGGCTCAGCCGGGCCTCGGCGGCGAGCCGGTCGGCGCGGTGGAGGACGTCGAGGACGCGGTCGCGGGCCTCGGTGCGCTGGGTCCCGCTGCCCTCGGCCTGGGCGATCCAGCGGCTGAGGACGCCGGTCGCGGCGTTGGCGAAGGGCCGCAGCGCGTCGAAGGAGGGTAGGGCGGGGCCGAAGAGGGAGCCGAGGGCGAATCCGGCGGCTTCCGTCGAGGAGGAGGACAGCGCCGCCGACGCGAGCGCCCCGAGCGGCAGGGCGTCCGTGCCGCGGCCGTCGGCGGCGAGGGCCAGCAGGGTGGGCGCGGCGAACCCGACGGTCTGGGCGAGCCACTCGCCGATCCCCTCGCGCTCGGCGGGGGGCAGGGCGGCGAAGCGTTCCGGTCCGGCCGGGGTACGGGTCCAGGTGAACAGGGTGTCGGGATCGAGGTCGAGGGTGTCGGCGGTGGTGTCGCCGAGCCCGAGCCGTGCGGCGATGAGGGCCCGTACCGCGCGGTCGCGGGTGAGGACGGTGCCGGCGCGGGGCCAGCCGTCGACCGGTTCGGCCTCCAGGAGGGCGTCGAGGAGCCAGCGTTCCCCGGCCATGCGGCTGTCGAGGTCGGTGGCGCCGAAGAGCTGCTTGACGATGTCGGCGCGGTCGACGGCGAGGGGATGGCGGCGCACGGCATGGGCGCGCAGGTCCCAGCCGAGCTGGTCGGCGGGGACGTGTCCGGTGACGACCAGCACGCCGGTGCCGTCCGGGTCGGCTTCGGCGCGGTGGCGCCGCCAGGCGTCCACGATGCCGAGCACGGAGTCCTGGTCGCTGATGCGGACCCGGCGGGTCCGGCCGTCGACGCGCAGGCTGAACTCCGCCTCCTGGCCACGGCCTTCGTAGGCGGCGTCGACCAGGACGAGCCGCTGCCCTGCGGCGTTCGGGAGTTCGGCCTGCAGCAGCACCTCGATGGCGCGCCGCCCGACGACGGGACGCGAAGGCGTCAACGCATACCTCCGGTGTCCGCGCCACCGGTCTCCCGGCCGGTGCCGTCGGCCGTCCGCCAGATGATCTCCACCTCGGTGTCCGGGTGCCCGGCGCGGAACTGCTCGATCTCGCTGCGTACGGCGGCCAGTTCGGTCAGCAGGCTCTCCAGACCGGTGGTCCCGGCACCGATGACCCGGCGGCCACCCCGGCCGGAGGCGGTCCCCGCTCCGGCCGCACCGCCGGGGACGGCCGTACCGGCCTCGGCTCCCGCGGGCGCTACGGCGGGCTCCCCGTCGGCGGGGCGCGGCAGGACCGGCTGCGAGGGCACGGGCGGGGTCCCGTGCTCAGTCAGCGGCACCTGCTCCGGGCCGAGCGCGGGCGGAGCGGGGGTGACCGGCGGCAGCGGCGCGGTCCGCTCCACCCTGAGGGCCGCGTCGACGATCGCCATCGCCGTGTCCCGGACGCCGCCGAGCACCGGCACCAGGGGCCGCTCGTACTCCGGGGCGCGGGCGGCCTCGGTGATCTGGTCGAGGAGCCGTCCGGCCCGGTCGCCGACGCTGTCGTCCCGGTCGGCGAGGTCGCGGACGCTGGTCAGCAGCCGCCAGTCGGTGGCGTCCAGGGCGGCCAGGACGCCGGCGGCGCTCTCCATGGCGTGCGCCAGTTCGCGGGCGGGTGTCGCGTAGGAGACAGCGGCGAGTTCCTCGACCAGGGCGGTCGCGTCGGTGGTGTGCCGGCCAAGCCGGGCGAGCAGTCCGGCGGCTTCGCGCAGCACGACCGCGCGCGGGGCGGGTGCGGCTCCATCGAGTCCGAGCAGGGCCGCGTGCCGCTCCAGGGTGGCGCGTACGGCCACCACGTCCTCCTCGAACTTCCCGGCCTTGGCGCGGACGTCCTCGGCGAGCTGGTTGACGTGGCGGGCGTACGGGTTGGGCTTGGAGGGGACGCCGAACAGGCGGGCGGCCTGGTCCCGGGCGGTCTCGTACGCCTCCTTGGAGGGCAGCGGCTGGGCGCGCAGGGCCCAGCCGGGTCCGATGGACATCAGGTCGGGCGCGGCGGTCTCCGGGCCGGAGTGGTACACCCAGGCCCGGTCGTCGAGCAGCGCGTACACGGCGATGAGCAGGTTCTCCACGCCCCGTTCGAGGCCGGTGTGGCCGAGGTCCTCGGCGATCCAGCGGCGGATGTCCTCGGCCTTCAGCAGCTCGCGTTCCCCGTGCCTGGCGGCGGCCTGGTTGATGCGGGTGCGCCACTCCGCGCGCAGCACGAGCGGGCCGTCGTGGACGGTGCCGAGTTCCAGCGGTTCCACGATGCGCTTGACGGTGGAAAGTTCGCTGTGGTTGTGGATCTCGACGCGGCCCTCCTCGTCCATGGCCCGCGTGATCCATTCCAGGGTGGTGCGCAGCTCTCCCGCGGTGACGGCCTTGCGCTGCCCGCTGCGGGGGTCGGGGCCGAAGTCGGGGTGCTTGTCGTGGAGCGCGCCGAACAGGCCGTCGGCGAGGTGGAGCACGTTGTCGGCGAACGTCTTGCCGCCCTCGGGCTCCGGCCGCGGGAACTTCGGCCACAGCGACAGCACGTGACGGCCGTCGACGACCTCGGCGCCCTTGGTGCCCTCCCTGGGCGCGGAGATGCCGTAGACCTCGCCGAGCGACTGCACCAGGGTGCCGGTGAGGTTGTCGCGGCCCATTTCCAGCTGGCGCCGGACCTTGGCGCGGTCGTCCGGGGCAAGGGTGCGGGTGTGCTCGTCGAGCCGGTTGCGCTCCAGCAGGAAGGAGATTCGCATCAGCCGGCCGAGCTGGGCCTTGCGCTGCTCGGAGAAGAAATCCGGCAGCCACACCAGGGTGGGCTCCTCGACGCCTTTGTCCTTCAGTTCTTTGACCCGCTGGTAGTCGTAGGAGGGGCGGCGGCTGTCGTTCTCGTCCCACGGGTAGTCGACGACGATGCGGACGTGGCCCCGGGTGCCGGGGGCGAACTGCTCGTCAGACAGCTTGCCGGGGTCGCATACGTTGCCGAAGACGAACTCGACCGTGCGTTTGGTGCCGCGCCAGACGATGTCCTTCTGGTCGAAGATCTCGCCCTGCCTGACGCCGAGGAGCTCCCACAGCCGGTCGCGCACCCACACCCGGCGCACACCGTCCCGGTCCTCGCCGGCCACGGCGTCGAGGATCGGTTCGACGTCCAGGTCGGACAGGTGCAGCGAGAAGACGGGGTCGTTCTCCCCTTCACTGCGCACCTCTGTGATGAACTTGCCCTGCAGCGACGCCATTCGCTCGGCGACCTTGTCGCCCACGGGCACGGTCCGCGAGTGCACGGAACCGTGGTTGAGGGCGGCGAGCCGGGCACCGGTGAGCCGGCGCAGCGCGGGCACCTCGGGCGCGAGGGCGGCGAGCAGCAGCGTCTTGACGAAGCGGTCGTCGGCAATGAATTCGGGATGGTCGGCGCGACCGTACTTGCCGAGCAGGAACTCGCGGGCCTTGCCGTGGAACTTCCTCGCCACGTCGGCCTCGTGCGCGAGCCGGTCGGTGAAGGCGGCCCCAGTCTCGTCGTCGAGGACGTCCCACAGGTCGCCGAGCGGGATGAGCTGGCCGAGGGGGGCGTCGGCGTTCTTCTCCAGCAGCTGCTGGACGAGCTGCAGACCGCTGCGCTCACGCTGGAGCGCGCCGGACAGCGCGACGAGCACGTTCAACAGCGCGGGCGACAGCGGGTAGACGGCCCGGAAGTCCTCCCAGTTGGCGCGAGTGGTGCCCTCCTCGTCCAGCAGGACGTCCTTGACCTGCTGGTTGGACTTGTCGATGCCGCGGAAGGCGGCCTGCAGGACCTCTTCCTGGCCCGGCCGGGGCTTGAGCACCCGCTCCTTGATGATCTCCGGGAGGTTGCGGTCCTCCAGGTTGATCACGGTGAAGCGCTTCCTGAGGTACTCGAGCGCGTTCTCCATGTTCTGCACGTCGGAGCCGAGGATGTCCTTGCCGACGAGCTGGGACAGGTCCCGCTGGCGGGAGATGAAGGAGACGATCGGCACGGGCCGGTCCGGGTTGTCCGACTCGATCAGCTTCACGAGCTTCTGGATCTGCTCGTTGACCCAGGTCCGCTCCCGCATCCGGGCCTGGAGCCACAGGATCAGCTCGTCCAGGAACAGCACCACGCCGTCGTAGCCGAGCGAACGGGCGTGCTTGCTGACCGCGCTGAGGCCGTCGTCGAGCGAGACGAACATGTCGGCGCCGCCGGCCGCGCTGGCCGCATACGACTTCATGGGCCCGTTGATCAAGGCCGCCACCAGGCGCTCGCGGCCCGGGTCACCTGCGGGTGCGGCGAAGGCGGCGTCCAGCTCGGCGGCGGTCCACGGCGTGGGGGCGACGGCGCCGATGGGGGCGAGGCCGTCCACGGCGACGGGGGCGGCGGCACCCGCGCCGGGCAGCAGCCGCACGAACGCGTCGTCGCCGAGCGAGTCCCGCAGCGTGCGGGCGTCCTCCAGCAACGCGTCCGACCGGTACACCGTGGGCACGGACTCCCCGGGATGGAGCGACCGTACGGTCTTGACGTAGCCGCCCAGCAGGGCCGACTCCAGGTTGGCTGCGCCGATCAGGTGGTACGGCACCATTAGGAACTTCCGGCCCGGCAGCCAGTCGCCGTGCTCCGCGACCACCTCGCGCAGCCGGGGCTTGGTCCGGGCTGACGGGTCGCCGTTGAGCACGGCGTGCAGCACGGTCAGGAAGTGGCTCTTACCGGAACCGAACGATCCGTGCAGGTAGGCAGCGTACGAGGTGCTCTTCCGCACGGCGCCGCGCACCATCCGCAGCGCCTTGTCGAACTCCTTGGCCAGTTGCTCGGTGACGACGTAGTCCGCCACGGAACCAGCTGAGGAACCGCCGAATCCCTGGGAAAGCTCGACCTTGAAGTCGCCTGCCTGGGCGTCTTCCCTGATGTCGAGGACATCCTTCAGTACGACGTTTCCGCCCCTGGCCATCAACCGCCCCTGCTTCCCACAGTGTCTCCCCCGGCCGCCACCCGGCCGGGCTTCGTCCGGCGGGGCTCAGCGGTCTCCCGCGCCCCGCACACAACCCCTCCATCCTGCCAGCTCGGCGGGACGGGGATGGGTGGTGTGCGGGAGCGGGTGGTGGGAGTGCCGGTCAGGGGGACTGCTCCGGGGCGGGAGCGCTCTCGGAGCGGACGGGTCGGAGCGGTGCCTCGGGGTCGCCGCCGGGCGTGGTGACGTCGCGGTCGTCGCCTTCACCGTCGGGCCGAGGAGGCAGACGTCGCCCGCGGGACTCCGCGATACGTAGGGCGTCGGCGAGGCACTCGGTGAGGCGGATGGCGCCGTACCGCACCTCGACGTACGGGGAGGCCGATCCCGTCGGAGAATCACCTCGCCGATGAGTACGGGGTAGCACGGCTCACCGCCCGGCGAGCAGCGCAAGAACTCCGTGAGCGCGGACTCATCGTGACCGTACGGGGCAAAGGGTCCCTTCGTCGTGGAGCAGCCACTGACCGATGCTCCGGAGAAGACAGACGGGACCGCCGACTGACGGCCTCGTCCAACTGCCGTATCGCTGCTACTCGGCGGCCTTCGCCCGCCCGCCCCGCCGCTTCTCCGGGCGCCAGTCGCGGAGGTCAGCCTCCGACAACCCACGGACGGTGCGGCCCTTGTTCAGTGCCGTCTGGAACTCGCGGGCAGGGCTGTCTCCCCACTCCTCGTCGTACTCGTCGTACCACTGATGCACCCAGGGCATGACCTCCATCAGCCCGGCCAGCAAGGGCACGAACCGCGGATCCTCGAGCTGCCAGCCGTCGTCCTCGGCGCGGTCGTTGATGAGGTTGACGAGGGCCTCGGCCTGATCCTTGTGGTTCCAGCCAGCCCAGCCGAGCAGCAGTGACGGGTCACCGTCGGCAGAGGCACCGGGGTAGGAGATGAACCGCTCCTTCGGCACGTCAAGCTTGCCGCGGTTCGACCAGTAGGAGTGCCGGAGGAAGTCGGCACCGCTGTACTTCGGCGGGACCTTGATATTCAGACGCACGCCGTCGCGATCCTCCTCGCGCTGCCGCTCCCAGACCCGTTCCCACTGCGCGCGCTTGCGCAGGCCAGACTCCTTGTAGCGGAGGGCGGCAAGGTAGGGCACGTGTTCGTTCTCGATGACGGCTTGGAGCACGGTCGCGAGGGACGCCTCGGGTTTCTTGAGGTGGTCGGCCGCGTACAGGGCGGCGACGGACTGCACTTCGTCGTCGTGCCGCAGAGCGTCGGCGAGCTGGTAGACGGTAAGGGTACGGGGCGATGTGTAGTCACCCCGCTCCTCGAACCACAGCTCCTCACGCTCGGCTGCGTCCAACAGCCAGGCGCGCAGTGCGTCATCTTCCCGATCGTCCCAGTCCTCGACGGACCAACGCCGCTTGTACTCGGGGCGTTCGAGCAGCCGGATGTCCTTATGCGAGGCGATGAGGTCGAGCCTGGCCTGCACGACCTTCTTGTACACCTGGGGCCACTCCGCAGGGATATCAGCGACAGCATGCTTCTTGGACTTGTGCCGGTCGAACCAAACGGTGTCGATCTCGTCAGCATCGACCCTCCGCTTCAGCAGTATCTCAAAGGCCCGCTGTCCTAGGCAGAGTTGCGGGACTTCTCCTTCCGTTAGCTCGGTAGGCTCGCCAGGCAGGGTGGCGGCCGAGACTTCCTTGTCCGTGAGCAACCCGTAGGCTCCGTAAATGGTCCAGTCCAGTTCCTCCTGGAGAAGGATCATCCGTGAACGAATACGATCCTGAACCTTGCCGGCTTCATCCAGGACGGCGCGAGTGGGGGTGCCAGACGCGGTAATGGAAGACGGCTCATACTTGGCTAGATTCTGAGCAAGGGTGTCGAGCTCACGAGACAGCTCAAGAGGAAGAACCTCAGGAAGAGGGAACTCTTGAAGTTTTGTGCCGGTGAACTCGTAATGTGAGATCCAGGCTTCCGGCGCCCACCGATTGCCGCCACCGCTGGAATTGTCGGCACCGCCCTTGGCCTGGCTGACCTGCTTCAGCCAGAAGCAAGCGGCCGAAGAGTTGAGCACCCCCATCAGCTCTAGATGCCGGTCCTCACTCACCCCCGCCGGCAGCTTGATCACCGGTGCGGACTGCTTGAACACCTTCCCGCCTCGATCCAGCACGAAATGATTATTCGTTGCGACGAACGAGAATGTGATCGACCACGCGTGAGCGCCCACATCCTTGGGGAGTTGGTGCCACTCGTACCATGGACGCCCCTCAACGAAGTAAGTCTTCTTGCTGAACGTAGCGCGATTCCCCAGCTCAGTGCGAGTCGGCCACATCCATCGAAGTGCAGTTTCGAGTTGAGAGGTCGGCAGCAATTCGTGGGTCGCTGTGTACGGAAAGAAAACCGAATGGCCTTCCAACGTCCGCCAGTCACGCAGCTCGTCACCCAAAACCACACGCCGAACTTGCAGACCATTAAGTCCGCTGGCCGCGAAAGTACGCCAAGGAGCGATCATGGCATCGTCGGCACCTGGAATGCCGAATACACCGATGCGGAAGGCGGTATCTCCGAGTCGCCCCACGGCGCCGCGCTCGATCTTGGAAAATACTTCCCCAGCGCCTCCCCCGCTTAGCGACCACGGATGATTCGCGAAATACTCCCGCCCAGCATCCTCGACACTCACCCATTCCGACTCACTTCCAGGCTTCCTCACCTGCTCAGTGATCGCGATCCACACCGGCCCCAGTGTCTCCTCTTCAGGAATACTGGCCTCGCCTCGCACACCCAGGACAGCCCGAATGGGTTTAGCCTGCCGAGCTACCTGGTTTCGCCCCACCAGAATCACCGTCGGTGTACCGTGCCCCGGAATGTAAGCACCGGACGTATCAATCACATGTGTCAGATCCACGCCACCGAAGTCACGTTTCCGCTTGCTCTTCGGATCTTTGTAGGTCCCCCCATGAAAGAAGGACTCAATCAGAACCTTCCCGAACTCCCTCTTCATGAACGAGTTGGCAGTGATCTGCCCGGTGAAGCCGCCGTCCTGACGACTTCCGCTCGCCCGCAGCGCCAGCTCGAAAATCCTCTGCGCGAACGGCACCGACAACGCGTACTTGCCCGAGCAGGCCCAGTACACGTCCCGGTAATTCTGGTTCTCCTGCTTGTCCTTGACCGTGATGTACGGCGGGTTCGCCACCACCACGTGGTACGAACCCCGCCCCAGGAGGTCCACTTCCCTTACGTACTCCTTGACGTCCTCCGTCCGGTACGTGAAGACCTCCTCGCGCACTGCGTCGTCGAACGTCGGGTCGGCCTCCTGCCCCGCCTCCCGCCCATGCAGCAACGAGTCCCCCACCGCGATCCGGATGGGCATGGCCGGCGCGCGCCGCAGCTCCCGTACGCCGCCCTCCTTCAGCGCGGCGACCAGCAACCGGAACCGCGCGATCGAGGCGGCGTACGGGTTCTTGTCCACGCCGTGGACGGACTCCAGGGCACGCCGAATGTGGACCCACCGGTCCACACCGGGCTCCAGCGCACGCCACTTCTTGTAGATCCGGTCGAACAGGCCGAGCAGGAAGTGTCCGGAGCCGCACGCGGGGTCGATGCAGCGCAGGCCGCGCACCCGGCCGTCCTCGTCGATCTCCCCGCGCCAGCCCTCCGGCCGGTGCTTCCACACCGGATCCAAGCCGAACTCCTCTACCGCCGGTTCCAGCGTCAGGTCGAGGATGAACGACTCGACGAAGGTCGGCGTCTGGAGCAGCGCGTAGGTCTTGCGGGCGTGCTCGGAGAGGTCCTGGTAGAGGTCGCCGAGGAAGCGGGTGTTCAGCTCGGGGTCGGTGAAGACGTGGCGGATGCGGCCCTCCGCGTCCCGTTCGCGCCAGAACCCCAGGAGCCGGGTGGCGGCCACATAGGAGGGGGTGACCTCCCACAGCGGGTTGAAGCGCTTATCGAACAGGCCCGCAGCCGTGGGGTGGGCGTCGCGCAGCGCGCTGAACGCCTCCAGGAGCCAGTCGCGGTCGTTGCGCTCCGGATGTGCGCGGAAGTAGTCGTCGTGCCGGTCCTGCGCCTCGGACAGCCGCTCGCCGGGGCCCGACAGCCAGGCCTCCGGGATCAGCCCGTTGTCCTCGCTGAAGCGGACGAAGACACAGGCAAGGACCCAGGCAGCGGCAATCTGCACCAGACGGTCGTCGAGCCAGGTCTCGTACCCGACGCCCGTCCGGCCACCCTCGCCACTCGCCCGCTCGTACTCGGCGAGGAGGGACGGAGCGAACTCCTCGCTGGCCGCCCGCTGCCTAAGATCCTCCTCCAGCAGCACGACCTGCTTCTGCAGCTCCTTCAACAGCACGCCCTCGCGCGGCAGCGCACGCGCAGGCGCTTCCGCGGTACGGACTTCCTCAGACGACACCGGCGACCTCTCCATCCCGACCGATCCACCGTGTGGACTGTGGACACGGCATGTCAGCCCATCCTGCCAGGTTGACTTTGTAAATCGGCAGGGTCATGGGGTACACGAGGACTCGACGACGCCCGACAGCGGCGGCTACGCCTTCGGCACCCCTCCCATGCGCCCCAGCCCGAACGCGATCCGGTACACGTCGGGCAGGTCCAGCCGGCCGTCGCTGCGCCGCCTGGTCATCACGCCTAGTTCGATCAGCTCCTCGACCAGCCGGGGCAGGTCGTCCGGGTGGCGGGGGCCGGTACGGACCAGGGAGGGCCGGTCGGCCTGGGCGTACTGGGCCGCTTCCTCGGCCAGCGCCACCGGCAGGTCGTTCTCCTTCCACAGGTCGAGCACCGCCGACTCCTTGATGGGCACCTGACCGCCGGCGAGCGGCTTTATCGCCAGCTTCACCCACGGGGTGTCCTCGCCGACCTCGTCGACCCGCCGCTTCGAGGCGGCCTGTACCCCGGCGCGGATCGCCTCGTGGTGCAGGGCCCGGTCGTGGTCGTGGTGACCCGATCGGCTGGCCTCGGCGGCCGTCACCAGGGCCTGGAGGAAGCTGCGCGGGCTGATCTTCCCGTTGCCGTCCTTGAGGTGGTTCGGCAACCAGGTGTAGGGCTTCCCCTTGCGGTAGTTGCCGCCCATGAACGGATCGGCGATCTCCGTGAAGAGCTTCTCCTGGACCTCCGCGACGTTACGCAGCACCAGGGGCGGCTCGTGCCGCCCGACCGTCTCGTCGGTCGCCCAGCCGCCGGTGTCCGCACGGAACCGCCGTGCCAGTTCGGGCTCTTCGTCGTCCTCGTTGCCCAGGCAGTGGAAGAGCAGCCCGTACAGGTCGGTGTGGGTCCACTCCAGGCTCGACGCGTAACCGGAGGAAAGCTTCGAGGCGTCGGCGAAGGTGAGGGTCGCCGCCTGGAACATGTCGGGGCGGATGAACACCTTGAGCCGGATGTTGCGCGTGCCGAACCGCATCTGCAGGGCCAGCCGCAGAATGCCGACGACCAGCCGGTCCGCCTGGGCCCGGTCGGCGTGCAGGTGTTCCAGTGCGTCGAAAAGCATCAGGTGGACGATGTTCGCCCTGTGCGCCTCCCGGTCCGCCCGCTCCACCGTGCGCTGGGCCTCGTCCGTGTGGGTGCGCACCCACACCACCCTGTCCCGCCACTCGGGCAGTTCGCGCAGTTCCTCCTGCCCGAGCGCCGTCAGCAGGACCGCGTACCAGATGTCGTACGGGTCCTCCTTGGCCTCGACCAGGCCCCGCAGGGTCGGCGGCCCCGGATAGTGATCGTGGTCCAGGTTCATTCCGTGTCCGGGATGAACCCGCAGCCGACGCAGTCGGTTGATGCGGTACTCGACGGCGGCGACCTCCCGTAGTCGCTCGTCGAGCAGGGTCTGGTACCAGAACGTCTTGCCGACGCCCCGCCCGCCCGGCACCACCACGTTGTCGACGTACAGGGCGGTGCGGTGCGAGTCCGGCATGAACAGGGTGTGCGGGGTCGGCGTCCGGGTGTCGGCGTGGAGGGAGTCCTCCAGTGCCGCCGACAGCAGGTCGCGGTACTCGTGCGCGGTGAGGGGGGCCTCGTTCGTCACGTGTCTCGCGTCCCTTCCTCGTCCTGGCCGGCCACCAGTGCCGCCTCGATCAGCGTGGTGACTCCGTCGAGGAAGTCACGGTACGCGGCCTGCACGAAGGCGCGTTCCTGCCAGCCCGGTGCGTTGCTCGCGTCCATGCCGACCAGCCCCGGCTCGAACAGGATCGGGATGGCGAAGTGCGGTGCCTGTTCGTCGTCCCGCGCCGTGGCGACCCCGTCCTCGGAGGCGCCCTCGGCGGCTCCCACGTCGACCGGTGCGACCGTGTCGTACAGCACCTCAAAGCACTCGAACGCCCGCTCGCGGAAGGCTTCCAGGTAGGCATCCATCGGATAGTGCACCGAGTCCGGCACCATCGAGGCCACCATGCGCAGCTTCTCCCGGATGTGCGACGCCTGCCCCAGGGAGTGCCAGGCCGCGAACAGGTCGCCGTAGCCCATCCACGTCTGCTCGTTGTTCCCGCCGAACAGCAGGGCGAGGTCGCACAGCCTGGAGATGGTCACGGCGGCAACGTCGTGGATGCCGGCCCGGCTGTCCAGGAGGACCACGTCCGGGTGGCGGCCGGTGTCGCTGTCCCGCTCCACCGCTTCCTCGCAGGCGCACACGGCTTGCTCCAGCCGCTCCGCGAAGGAGGCGTCGACGGTGTTCGCGTAAACGCGGTTCAGCTTCTCGGCGTACGAGTAGGCCGTCTCTCCCCCGCCCCCTCCCCGGGCCGGTGCGACCCACAGCTCCCCGAACCGGCCGTCGTCCGCGCGGGGCGGGACGTAGGGGGTGCGGATCACCATCTCCAGGCCGTCGGCGCTGCCGACGGCGGCCTCCACGAGGTGGTCCACCAGTCCGTGCGGGGGGAGGTCCTGCCCCATGAGGAGCGGACCGGCGCCCGGGGACTCCAGGTCCAGGTCGACGACCAGGACGACATGCCCCGAGTCGGCCAGTCTACGGGCCAGCACAGCCATCGCCGTCGTACGGCCCACGCCGCCCTTGAACCCGTACAGCGCGGTGCGGTGGGCGCGGTTGCCGCTCGCTCCGTCGACGAGCGGGGACACCTTCGCCCAGTCCTCGCCAACCACAGTGTTGTCGAGGAAGCGCACGGAGCCCTTTCCGGACGGGCCGTTGGAATCCGCCACCGCGCGCGGGGACGCCAGCAGGGCGTCCGCCGAGAACATCTGCGAGGTCAGCAGCACCGGCCGCCCCGTCCGATACGGGCCCAGCCGGTCGGCGAGCAGCTTCTCCCAGCCCGGTACGAGCTTGAGTACGGCCTCCTTCTGCTTCTCCCGGTCGTCGACGACTAGGGAGAAGCGGCCGAGCACGTCCCGCACCAGCACGACGTGGAAACCCTGCCGGGCCACCTCGCGCGCGGTGTCGAACGCGCGTGTGCGGGCCTCGTCGAACCGGACGGGATCCACCGGCGCCGTCACGGCAGCTTCCCGTTGAGCAGGGCCTGTTCGTGCACGCAGAGTATGCGCCGCGCCGCGTCCCGGCGCCGCTCGACCATCTCGGCCTGGGCGTAAGTCCCGTCGGAGTACCGAGTGCTGACGTTCCACTTCCTGAACGCACGGAGGTCGCCGTCGAGTACCGAGTACAGGGGTGCCCCGCCCCGTCCGTGCGCCATCAGCCTGATCTCGCGGACCAGCTGGTTGACATGGCCGAACTGCAGGGAGTTCTCGGGGTCCGCCGCGTCCGCGATCTCCGGCTTGTTGGACGGCCCCATCGCGACGTCCGTGAACCGCAGCAGCAGGCTCTTCGCCGCGCACTCCGCCGCGAAGCCGTACAGATGGTCCGCTGACGGCAGGCGGCTGTCGGTGTGGAGGTAGTCCGCGTCGTGGAAGTGACGCGTCGCGGCCTTCGCGAACTGATCCTCTTGTAAGGTCTCCGGCACACAACGGATCTTAGCCGCAACTCCCCCTCTCCAGCCTCGAACCGGTAACGGGCGCTCATGAGTTGCTGCGCCGCCGACCAGGCACCGCCACACCTTCAGGAAAGGACCGTCCATGGCGGCTCGGACACCGGCCGGGCGGTGCCGCCGTACTGACCTACCGGCTCACGGTGGAACGCTCCGGGCAAGAGGACGAACGCTGGGCGGTCACGCTGCCCTGGGAGGACAGTTCCTTCGCGGACGTCCTCGCCTTGCCCGCCCCGGACACCGAACGGCTTCGACAGCTCGTGCATCTGGTGCATGCGCTACTGGAGGAGTGGTGGGACACGAAGGGCCACAACCGGCAGTCGGCGAAGATGGGACAGCGCCTTCCTTGAGGAACGTCCCTGCGAACCATAACTCAGTCCGGACAACGGGGCTCAACAGGCCCCCCTCCCGAGTGGTGCCCGCACCGCTCGGGAGGGGGGCCTGAGCCGGGACGGCGACCGTCACCCCCGCTGTGCCAGATGCTCCCGTTCCTGCGCCGCGCCTTCGGCCTTGAGGTCCTTCAGAAACAGCCCCATGAGCGGCTCCCATTCGCTCGCCCGGTCCACGATGTCCACCGTGCGGCCGTCCAGGGCCGGCGAAGCCTCCGGGTCCTCCATGGGAACCAGCAGCCACAGGCCGTGCGGGGCCCCACCCGAATGACGGGCGGCCTCCTGCAGCGCTACCAGCAGCTCGCTCCCGCCCGCCGACCAGTAGCGGGCGGCGAGAGCGGCTTCGTGGACGAAGAGCACGGTACGCGGACCCGACTGCTCGGCCAGCGCCACCGCACGCGCGAGGACCCGCTCACAGGCGGCCCGCGCATAGGAGGCGAGGCCCGCGCCGAGCGTGCCCGAGGCGGCAAACGCGGCGTCCGCGCGCAGCAGCGCCGCCCACTCGACACCCTGTTCCGCGGCCAGTTCCCGCAGAGCCGCGAGGAACAGCTCGTCCAACGAGACCCGCGCCACGTCCATGCGTTCCGCCAACCGCGCCGCCACACCCGGTAGTTCGGGTGCCTTGACGGTGAGCGCGAGGAAGCCGCCGCGTCGGCGGGCCGTCTGGAGCCGTGCCGTCAGGACCCGGCGCGGGTCCCTGCCCAGCGCCAGCTCGCTCTGCGCAGCGGCGATCAGGGTGCCGGTACTGGTCAGCATGGAGACCGACGGCTCGTACCGGCTGTCGGTCGATTCGTGCCCCCGGGGCATGAACCGTTTGCGCTGCCCGTCGTAGGCGAGCGGGAAATCGGTCTGAGCCAGTGCCTCCTCGAGCTCCACGTACGTGGTGTCGGCCAGTACGGCCAGGCCTGGAAAGCGCGCCCTGATGCGGGCCACCAGGTCGGCGGCGCCTATGCCGGTGTCGGCGCGCACCCCCGCGGGCGCCTGGGAGATGCGCAGCGCGCGGACCAGGTCCAGATCCAGCGGGAAGAGCTCCAGCCGGGGGGAGACGGCGACGCCGCCCGCCATGGCCGCCGCCAGGTCGACCAGCCGGGTGTCCGCCATGGACGCCATGCCCTCGGGCGCGGCCACCGCGCGCAGCTCCCGCAGCACCGTCGCCCGGCCCGGAAGCGGATCGCGGCCCGCCACCCCCACCGCCGTCTCGCCCAGGACAGCGGCATAGTCGGCGAGTTCGGCTGGCGTGGGGTCGTCGCTGCCCGGCTGGTCCTCCAGAGCCAGGACCACCCGCCCGCCGCGCCGCAGCACGGCCAGCCGTACCGGCGGTTCGCCGTCGGGGCCGGGGTCCTCGTCCCGCTTGCGGGACTCCGCCTCCGCCGCCGCCCGGACCACGGCCAGGGCCAGGGCCAGGGTGTCGGCGGGGTCGCCGTCTCCCGCACCGTGCCGGGCGCGCAGCTCGGCGGCGAGTTCCTCGGCGGTCGCGACCCTGCCCTGCTCGGACAGGATCGCCACCAGTTCGTCCCGGATACGGCGCAGCCACGGCAGTGCCGCCCACAGTTCGATCGCGGCCTGCTGGTGCTGAGAGACCGTGGGCTGGCTGATGCCGAGCGCCTTGGCGATGGCGGGCTGCGCGGGCCACGGCTCCAGCAGCGCACCGCCCTGCAGTTGAAGCGTGGTGAGGACGACGTCCGGGCGCGGCTTGGTACGGCGCTTGCCGTCCGGGGGCGAGAGTCGTGCCGCCAGTGTCTCCACCGGCTCCAGCACGTCCTCGGCGGCGTCCACCGGGACGGCCACGGGCGGGCGCGACGCGTGACGCCTGCGCAGGGCGTGCGTCCACTGGCGGTGCCGGCGGTTGAGTTCCTTGCGGATCACGTTGCCCGCACCACGAGCACGGGAGATCGTGTGCGGGGGGATGTCGAGCAGGGCGTCCACGGTCGACGCCCCCAGAGCGGCTGCGACGGACACGGCCCGGGGTGACAGGCCCGCCGCGTCCAGCGGGGTCTTCGGACCGGCGGCCGCGGCGGCCTGGTCCCGGGCGTCCTCGATGTCCTCCGTCGTCATGCCGACCGTGGCGGGAGTGGTGGCTGGCGGCGCCTTGTCCGCCGTACGGAACAGCCGGCGCCACGCCTCCTGCATCTCGCGCAGGCTGTCGAAGCGCTCCTCGACGTCACGGTGCAGGGCCCGCTGGAAGAACGCAGTCAGTCCCTCGCGCAGGGCTTGGTCGAACAGCTCGTCCGCGATGTGCAGTTCGGCGTCCGGCACGGTGAGCGGATTGCCTTGGCCGTCGCCCCACACCGGCCGCTCGCCCGTGGCCATCTCGTGCAGGGTCACCGCCGCCGCGTACCACTCGGCGTGGTCGTCGTAGCGCTCGCGTCGGCTGCCGCCCAGGAACGGGTCGAGGTAGCCGCGCGTGCCCGCGTGCAGGTCCTGGTCGGGCGCGTCGGCCAGCGAGAAGTCGAACAGCATGAGCTGCCAGGACCCGTCACTGCGCTTGAAGAGGCCCAGGTTGTCGGGCTTGATGTCGCGGTGCCGCACTCCGCGCGCGGAAAGGCCGTCCAGGGCTTCGAAGAGGTCGTTGCCGAAACGCTCCAACTGGTCGTAGCCGAGCGCTCCCTCGCCCCGCAGCCGCGAGCCGAGGCTGACGGGCTCTCGGTCGCCGGGCGGACGGAAACCGCCCGCGTACTCGATCTCCAGGACCATACGTCCGCCGAGCTGCCGCGGCTCGGCGAGCAGCTTCACGATGCGGCCCCCGCCGACCTCCTTCAGCGCAGTGGCCTCCGCCTGCAGTCGGGCGTCCTTCTCATGGTCCAGCGCGATCTTGAACACCCGCGGAGAGTCCGGCTCGCCGCCCGGCTCGCTCTCGGTGCGACGCACCAGCAGGGCTCGGGCCGTGGCACCCGTGCCGAGGACGCGGGTCACGGTCCAGGTGTCGTCCAGAGGCTGACCCGGCTGGACCGTCAGAGGGTCTTGGATCGTCACGCCCGAGGGCTCGGGCGTCGCCGCGTCCGCCTCGGCCGCGTCCAGCAGCCGCAGGAACTCGTCCGCCGACGCCATCCGGTCCTGCACGTCGGCCGCGGTCGCCTGGAAGACCAGAAGGTCCAGAGCCTCGGACACGCCGTCGGTGACGGCGTACGGGTGGAGGCCGCCCTCCTCTCGCAGCCGATCCAGCAGGGCGCTGCGCCGATCGGCGGGCGGGCGCCCAGTCAGCAGCATGTACGCGAGGCTGCCCAGACCGAACACGTCGAGGTCGACCGGGTCGGCGAACTCCTGGTCTGTCTCCGGGGCGAGGTACACCTGCGCGACGTCCGCGATCAGGTTGACGTCGAGTGGGGTGTCCCCGAGCGTGCGGTGCAGGGTGGTCTCGAAGTCCCGGGCGGCAGTCTGCCAATCCGCGATGCGCAGCACCGGGTCGCTGCCGTCCTCGTCCGCCGACACGTACACCGACCGGGCGGATAGGGCGCGGTGATAGAGGGAACGGTTGTGGGCGTAGCGCACGGCTTCGGCGAGCTGGCGCACCATGTCCAGCCGGATCTCGGGCGTGAGCCGCTCCCCGTACGCATCGAGGTAGGCGTCCAGCCGTAGGTCCGACGTCCGGTGCCGGAACAGGATCGCCGGGCCGCTCACGTGTTCGCGTATCTGGACCGCCTGCACGATGCCGCGATGGTTGATGCCCTGCAGCACCTGGTACTCGCGGCGGGCCGCCCGGTCCACCTGCTGTTTCTGCTGGGGCGAGGCCGCCTCACCGGCCAGGTAGATCCGCACCCGGCCGCTCTCCTGCACCAGGCCGTCGTCGCGCTTCGCCAGCCGGTCCTCCCAGCCGGGACCGGCATCCAGTGCCCGCGGCTGCAGCCGCCAGTCGTCACCGAACCGCAGATGAGCGATCGAGTGGCTAACACCGATGCGCTTCATCAGCTCTTCGAGCAGCGCGCTGGTCTGCGGGGTGACCCGCCAGCTCTCCCGCTCGGGCGGCAGTCCGAGCAGTTCGTCCCAGATGCCGGGGAGCCCGATCCCGCCCCCGTCCCGTCCGTACACCCCGGTCTGCTGGAACTCGTCGAGGCCGCTCACCAGGCCGGGGGCGTGCAGGAAGACCGCCGGCTTGATGAAGGGCACCCTTCTGGGGTCCTCCTTCATGCCGCGCGCCGCCCGCGTAAGTTGCTCCTTGAGCTCCTTGGCCTTGAGGTCGGTGAGGTGCAGCGGATTCTTTAGAGTGCGCACCCGGTCGTCGTGGAACTGCCAGGTGTCCCCGTGGTTCACCACGCGTCCGGGATGGCCCTTCAACTCCAGCAGGTAGACCCCGCCGGGCACGGCGATCAGCAGGTCGCATTCGTTGACGCGGCCGGAGGGGCCGGTGAACTGGAACGTCGCCCATGCCCGGTAGGGCTCGGCCTTGGGCATCAGCTGCCGGACGTGCTCCAGGCCTTCCTGCTCCCAGGCATAACTGGAGCGCCTCGGCTGGAACCACCGCTCACGGCTCGGAGGGGGACCAGGTTTCGGCACAGACCGCCCCGCCGGTGGCGTCACCGAGACCTCCTCGCATGATCAATGTCGGCACGGAGGGCGAAGCGATGTAAGCCCGCATTGTCGGCCCAGCGCAGACTGTCTCGAGCGTCGCCTTCCCTGCGCTCGGTCGTGCCCTACCCTGGCCTAGCCCTGGGATGGCATCCTAATCGGTCTGTTCTCCAGGCCAGGGTGGCTGGGGAACGGGCTCTCCTCATGTCCTGTCCAGTGAAGGTCAGAACCTGGCCACCGCTGTAGGCGCGAAAGCCATTACCGACGGTGGTCCATGGCAGGAGTTCAGCTGACTGCACCAGTCAGCGATCAAACCGTGGCACTCTTCGCAGGATGGATAAGCAGCCGCCGGAAGGTGCCCAGGATCACGCTTTTCAGATGTCCGACCGCCTGGACATCCCAGTCCTTCTCCGTGATGGACCGCAGCGTCGCCCCAGCAGGAAGCCATGGGAAGGGGTCGAACACGCCTGGCCAGGGGTGACCGGCATACCCGCGAACGGCTGGTACCTCGCAACGACGACCTGGCGGCAGATCCTCAAAGCGGCGACGGAGGTCGGCCGGGACATCGGCCCCTGGCTCGCGCTCACACCGAACCTGGCGATCAGCGAACTGGTGTCCCGCATCTCTCCTCTGCACGCGTACCTGTGTCTGAAGAAGGTCGAAACCGCGGTCTCCGGGGCTGCCGGACGCTGCCTTTTCGTCAACGCCATCCACCGGCACGGCACCGAACGCAGCGCGCGATCCGCCTTCGGCTACCACCTGGGCATGACCATGGCCCAGTGGGCGTGCGCAGGCATGATGGGGCTGGGGCAGACACAGCACATCGAGGCCGGTGGCCCCAACGATT
>NZ_JBFBJT010000095.1:0-29443 GCF_040686175.1 Streptomyces sp. NPDC086077
CCGCCCCCGACGACGGCCGCCCGGTCGGGCCGTGGGCGGCCCCACCTCCGCAGAGGGGGTGGGGCCGCCCTCGGCGCGCGGTCACGGGAACGACACCACCGTCGAAGGCACCGTCGACGTCCCCGAGGTCGGCGCTCCCGTGTCGTTGATGACGTGCGCGTACTGCCCGTTGCCGCCGAGCGAGACGACGAGCAGGTTGTGGAAGCGCACGCCCGAGCGCACGGGGGCGGCGAAGCCGTGGTGCTGCACGATCGACGGGGCCACGTTGTAGTAGCAGTAGCTGCCCATGCCCCAGCCCTCGTGCGCGGTGACGTTGTCGCCGACGCGGTAGGCCGCGTAGCCCCGGATCGAGCCGTTCTGGATGGCGGCCTGGTTCGGCGCGTCGTACGCCTTCTCGTTCTGGAAGAAGATCGTGCGGCCGCGCTCGCCGAACCACTGGACGTCGTACTTGTTGAAGTGCTCCACGAACAGCCCGGTCGCCAGCACGTCGTGGCCGTTGACCACGAGGCCGTAGTCGGCCCTGTTGGTCTCCCAGCCGACGCCCTCGCCGTGGTCGGCGCGCCAGATCCAGGTGTGGTCGATGATCGTGTGCCGGCTGTTGACGACCATGCTGGTGGTGGCCTTGCCGGGGCCCGCGCCGCCGATGCGGATGAAGACGTCCTGCACGGTGATCGGATTTGCGGAGTGGTCCCGGGAGCTGCCGCTCGGGCCGATCTCCACCAGTGTCGGGGAGTTGACCGGCCCGGCGTCGACCAGGAAACCGGCCAGGCGTACCCCGTCCACGTCGGCGACCTTCACCGCGGTCACGCCGTTGTCCGGGATGATCGTCGCGTAGCCGAGGCCGAGGACGACGGTGCCCCCGCGGTTCACCTGGATCGGCTGGTCGACGTGGTAGATGCCCGGCGTCAGCAGCAGGTGCAGGCCCTCCGCCAGGGCCTGGTTGAGGGTGGCGGCGGAGACGCCCGGCTTGGCGACGTAGAACTGGGTCAGTGGCAGCGAGGTGCCGCGCGGGGTGCCGTTGCCCCAGGTCACGCCGCGCGCGTTGGTGCGCTTCTCCGGCAGGAAGACGCGGTACTCGCTGCCGTTCAGATGGAGGAACGGCGCGGGCGACGCCTCCGACGCCGAGCAGGACGCCTTCGCCACGCGGGTGTTCGCCGACCCCTTCTTCGGCCGCGTGGTCGGCGGTGTGGTCGGGCATCTCAGGCCGCGCTCGATGCACCCGGTGCTGATGTTCGCCGAGACGCCCGAGGCCCGGCAGGAGGTCGTGACGTATCTGCGTCAGGGCAGCGCCGACGGCGCGCTGGTGGTCTCCACGCACCCCGACGACCCGCTGCCCGCGCTGCTCGCCGACGCACGGCTGCCGGCGGTGCTGTTCGCCCGGCCAGGGCGCCCGGTGGCGCTCAGCTACGTCGACCTCGCCCACCGGGACGGCGGCCGGCTCGCCGCCGAGCATCTCCTCGCCCGGGGCTGCCGCCGCGTCGTCACCGTCGCCGGCCCGCTGGCGGTCGCGGCGAGCCAGGAACGCCTCGCCGGGTTCCGCGACACCATGGCCCGGCACGGGCATCCGTACCTGCCGGTCGCCGAGGGCGGCTTCACGGTGGACAGCGGTATGGCGGTGATGACCCTTCTGCTGGCCGAGCACCCGGACCTGGACGGCGTGTTCACAGCCAACGACCTGATGGCCCAGGGTGCCGTCCAGGTCCTGCGCGACCACGGACGCCGGGTCCCGCGGGACGTCGCCGTCGTCGGCTTCGACGACTCCAGCGTGGCCGTCACCTGCCGGCCCCGACTCACCACCGTGCGTCAGCCGGTGGAGGAGATGGCGGCGACGATGGCCCGTCTGCTCGACGAGCACATCAGGGGCACCCGCGCCGAGCCGACGTCGGTGATATTCGATCCGGAACTCGTCGTCCGCGACTCGGCGTAGTCCGACGGGTGGACAGCGCGTCGCCGACGGGGCGGTGCGTTACAGGAGTTGGGCGCTTCCTCGGGGGCCCGCGGCCGGTCGAGACCCAACCGTTGCACAACGGCACCCCGGCCCGACCCCTCACAGGTCCGGGCCATAGTCCCAGGTCATCGGCGGCCCGCCCGCCGTACCTGGCCCTCCGGTACGCGCCGTCTCCCGTCGAACCCGCCAAGAGACGCTGCCGGACATCTTGACGGGCCTTTCTCTTGAGGTTTAACTCACGTCCTAAATTAAGCCATGAGGGGCTTCGGAGCGTGAACGCGAACGGGCGTCGTACGCCTCCGGGCCGTCCTCGGACTTCTCGACTCCCGGAAGGGACACCAGGAGCCATGCGCAGCATCCGAGCCGCGGCCGTAGGCGCCGTCACCCTGTCTCTCGCTCTCACCGCCTCGGCCTGCGGAGGCGGTTCCGCCTCGGGCGGCGGGTCCAACGACTCGCCCAAGACGCTGACCTACTGGGCCTCCAACCAGGGCGCCAGCGTCGAGGTCGACAAGAAGGTCCTCCAGCCCGAGCTCGACAAGTTCGAGAAGCAGACCGGCATCAAGGTGGAGCTGGAGGTCGTGCCCTGGTCCGACCTGCTGAACCGGATCCTCACCGCCACCACGTCCGGACAGGGCCCGGACGTGCTCAACATCGGCAACACCTGGAGCGCCTCCCTCCAGGCCACCGGCGCGCTGCTGCCGTGGGACGCGAAGAACCTCGACAAGATCGGCGGCAAGGACCGCTTCGTCGACTCGGCCCTCGGCTCGACCGGCGTCCAGGGCCAGGACCCGGCCGCCGTGCCGCTGTACTCGATGGCCTACGCCCTCTACTACAACAAGAAGATGTTCGCCGACGCGGGCATCTCGCAGCCCCCTGCCACCTGGGACGAGCTGGTCGAGGCCGGCAAGAAGATCTCCAAGGACGGCAAGTGGGGCCTCGGCGCCGAGGGTTCGAACCTGTCGAACAACATCCACCAGGTCTTCGTCCTCGGCAAGCAGCACGGCGCCGACTTCTTCACCGCCGACGGCAAGCCCGACTTCACCTCCGAGGGCGCGGTCGCGGCCGTCAAGCAGTACGTCGACCTGATGGCGGGCGACAAGATCATCGCCCCGGGCAACGCCGAGTACGCGCAGAACCAGTCGCTGAGCGACTTCGCCAAGGACAAGACGGCGATGGTGCTCTGGCAGACCGCCTCGGCCACCTTCGCGTCGATGGGCATGAAGGAGGACGACTGGGGCGTCGCCCCGGCCCCCGTCCAGTCCGGCGAGCCCGGCACCGGCACCAACACCAACTCCATGGTCGCCGGCATCAACATGGCGGTCTTCAAGAACTCGGACAACATCGACGGCGCCACCGAGTTCGTGAAGTTCATGACCAGTGACGCCGAGCAGAAGATCCTCAACAAGGCCTACGGCTCCATCCCGCCGGTCAAGGCCGCGCAGTCCGACGCGGCGTTCAACTCCCCGGCCACGGCCGTCCTGCGCGAGACCCTGGCGAGCAGTGCCTCCGCCCTGCCCCAGGTCCCGGACGAGTCCCAGTTCGAGACGGCCGTCGGCACGGCGGTCAAGGAGCTGTTCGCCGACGCCGCGGCCGGCCGCTCGGTGACCACCGAGTCGGTGAAGGCCGCGCTCGCCAAGGCCCAGCAGCAGATGCCGACGAAGTGAGCCCGGACACCACCATGACCACCACCACCGCCTCGGCACGGCCCGGTGAGCGGACGGTCGGCAAGAACTCCCCCGGTGCGGCGCGCGGCCCCCGCCGCCGCACCGGGCGGATCCGCCGGATCGGCCTGCCCTACCTGCTGCTGCTCCCCGCGCTGGCCCTCGAACTCCTGGTCCACCTGGTGCCGATGGTCATCGGCATCGTGATGAGCTTCAAGGAACTCACCCAGTTCTACATCCGGGACTGGAGCCTCGCCCCGTGGACCGGCGTCGACAACTACCGCATGTCGGTGGACTTCGACGCCCCCGTCGGCCAGGCGCTGCTCGACTCGTTCCTCATCACCTGCGCCTTCACGATCCTGTCCGTCGGCCTGTGCTGGTTCCTCGGCACCGCCGCCGCGGTCTGCATGCAGGACACGTTCCGCGGCCGGGGCCTGCTGCGCGCGCTGTTCCTGGTGCCGTACGCGCTGCCCGTCTACGCCGCCGTCATCACCTGGGCGTTCATGTTCCAGCATGACAACGGCCTGGTGAACCACGTCCTGCACGACCAGTTGGGCCTCACCGACAAGCCCTCCTTCTGGCTGATCGGCGACAACAGCTTCATCGCCCTGCTCGTCGTCTCGGTCTGGAAGGGCTGGCCGTTCGCCTTCCTGATCGTGATGGCCGGCCTGCAGAACATCCCCAGGGACCTGTACGAGGCGGCGGCCCTGGACGGTGCCGGCGTCTGGCAGCAGATCCGCCGCATCACCCTGCCCTCGCTGCGCCCGGTCAACCAGGTGCTGGTCCTGGTGCTGTTCCTGTGGACCTTCAACGACTTCAACACGCCGTACGTCCTGTTCGGCAAGGCGGCACCGGCGGCGGCCGACCTGATCTCCATCCACATCTACCAGTCGTCGTTCGTCACCTGGAACTTCGGCGCCGGCTCGGCGATGTCGGTCCTGCTGCTGCTCTTCCTGCTCGTCGTGACGGGCGTGTACCTGCTGCTGACGTCACGTGGCCGGAGGTCCACCCATGTCTAGGTCTCCGATGGCGGCGCCCCGCTCCTTCCTGTGGACCCGCCGGATCTTCCTGACCCTGCTCACCGGCTTCGTCCTGCTGCCGGTGTACGTCATGGTCTCCAGCTCCCTCAAGCCGCTCCAGGACGTCTCCAGCTCGTTCCGCTGGCTGCCCAGCGAACTGACCGTCCGCCCGTACATCGACATCTGGTCGACGGTCCCGCTCGCCAAGTACTTCGTGAACTCCCTCGTCGTGGCGGGCGCGGCGACGGTCTGCTCGGTCGTGATCGCCGTCTTCGCCGCCTACGCCGTCAGCCGCTACGACTTCCCCGGCAAGCGCGTCTTCTCGGTCACCGTGCTGTCGACGCAGATGTTCCCGGGCATCCTCTTCCTGCTCCCGTTGTTCCTCATCTACGTCAACATCGGCAACGCCACCGGCATCGCGCTGTTCGGTTCGCGGGGCGGCCTGATCCTGACGTATCTCACGTTCTCGTTGCCGTTCTCGATCTGGATGCTGATCGGCTACTTCGACTCGGTGCCGCGCGACCTGGACGAGGCGGCACTGGTGGACGGCTGCGGCCCGCTGCGCGCCCTGGTGCAGGTCGTCGTGCCGGCCGCGATCCCCGGCATCGTCGCGGTCGCCGTCTACGCCTTCATGACCGCCTGGGGCGAGGTGCTCTTCGCGTCGGTGATGACCAACGACACCACCCGCACCCTCGCGGTCGGCCTCCAGGGCTACTCCACGCTCAACGACGTGTACTGGAACCAGATCATGGCCGCCTCGCTCGTGGTGAGCATCCCCGTGGTCGCGGGCTTCCTGCTGCTCCAGCGCTATCTCGTCGCCGGGCTGACGGCCGGAGCCGTCAAGTGACCAACGCTCCTGTCTCCGAAGGGACTTCCGTGACCATCGACCTCGCCGCACTCCCGCACGACTTCCTGTGGGGCACGGCCACCTCGGCGTACCAGATCGAGGGAGCCGTGGCGGAGGACGGCCGCTCGCCGTCGATCTGGGACACGTTCTCGCACACCCCCGGCAAGATCGCGGGCGACGACCACGGCGACGTCGCCTGCGACCACTACCACCGCTGGCGCGAGGACATCGACCTGATGCGCCGGCTGGGCACCAACGCCTACCGCCTGTCGATCGCCTGGCCGCGCGTCGTCCCGGGCGGCGACGGCCCGGTGAACCCGAAGGGCCTGGCCTTCTACGACGAACTGGTCGACGGGCTGCTGGAGGCGGGCATCACCCCCTCGGTCACCCTCTACCACTGGGACCTGCCCCAGGCGCTCCAGGACCGCGGCGGCTGGCCGGAGCGCGAGACGGCCGAGCACTTCGCGGCGTACGCGGCCGTGGTGGCGGAGCGCCTCGGCGACCGCGTGTCCCACTGGGCGACGCTCAACGAGCCCCTGTGCTCCGCCTGGATCGGCCACCTGGAGGGCAAGATGGCCCCCGGCTGGACGGACCTGACGGCGGCGGTCCGGGCCTCCTACCACCTGCTGCTGGCGCACGGTCTGGGCATGCAGGCCGTCAAATCGGCGGCCCCGCACGCCCAGGTCGGCATCGTGAACAACCTCTCCACGATCCACGCGGCGACGGACCGGCCGGAGGACCTGGCGGCGGCCCGCCGCATGGACGGCCACACCAACCGCTGGTGGCTCGACCCGGTGCACGGCCGGGGCTTCCCGCAGGACATGCGGGAGGTCTACGGCGTCGACCTGCCGGAGCAGCCGGGCGACATGGACCTGATCGGGGCGCCGCTCGACTGGCTGGGGCTGAACTACTACTTCCCCCAGACGGTCGCCGACGACCCCACCGCCCCGGCCCCGTTCGTCCGCACGGTGCGCCGCGACGGCGTCCCGCGCACCGGGATGGACTGGGAGATCGACGCGAGCGGTGTCGAGGAACTGCTGCTGCGCCTGACGGAGGAGTACGGACCGCGCAAGCTGTACGTCACGGAGAACGGCTCCTCCTTCCCCGACGTGGTGCGCCCCGACGGCACGATCGACGACCCGGAGCGCCAGGCCTACCTGGTCCAGCACCTGGCGGCGTGCGCGTCCGCGGCCCGCAAGGGGGCCCCGCTGGCGGGGTACTTCGCCTGGTCGCTGCTGGACAACTTCGAGTGGGCGTACGGCTACGACAAGCGGTTCGGGCTGGTCCACGTCGACTACACGACCCAGGTCCGCACGATCAAGGGTTCCGGCCACCGGTACGCGGAGATCGTCCGCGACCATCGGGGCCAGGTGCGCGAGGCGGCGTAAGGGCCCGGCGGGTCGACAGACCCCGTGGTGGGCGCGGTCGCGGGAGTCCGCGCCCACCACGGCTCCCGGCAGCCCCTCTTGCATGTCAGGTACACGCCAATCGGCCTCACGCACCACGGCAAGCAGTACGGCAATCACCACGACATCCGCGCGTAAGGAGACCCCGCATGCAGCTCCGCACACCCCGCGTCCTCGTGACCTCGTTGACGGCCGTCGCCCTGCTGTCCGCAGGCCCCGGCCTCACCGCACCCGCCGTCGCCGGGCCGTCGGCCGTGGCGGCCTGGGACACCGACCGGGCCGCCTCCGCCTACGCGGCCGTCCCGTCCTCCGTCACGGCCTCCGGCAGCGAGAACGCCGGCACCGCCCCCGGCCTGGCCTTCGACGGCAACGGCGGTACCCGCTGGTCGAGCAACTTCGCCGACGACGCCTGGATCCGCGTCGACCTCGGCTCGACGATCCGCGTCGACCGGGTGGTACTGGACTGGGAGGCGGCGTACGGCAAGAGGTACGTCCTGGAGGCCTCGCGCAACGGGACCGACTGGACCCCGTTCTACACGGAGACGGCCGGCACGGGCGGCTCGGTCACGGCCCACACCTATCCGCAGGAGGTGACGGCCCGCTACGTCCGCATGCGCGGCGTCGAGCGTGCCACCGCCTGGGGCTACTCACTGTTCTCCTTCAAGGTCTACGGCGGCGAACCGGCCCCCGCGTCCACCACGCGCACCAACCTGGCCCTCAACCACCCGGCGTACGCGAACTTCTACCAGCACGCGGGCAACTTGCCCGCCTTCGTCACGGACGGCGGCCGGCCGGCCGACCTGAAGGCGGACGTGAGTCGCTGGTCCAGCGACTGGAACGCCAACCGCTGGGTCTCGGTCGACCTGGGCGCGACCTCGACCATCGACACCGTCGACCTGTACTGGGAAGCGGCCTACGCGGTCGACTACGAACTCCAGGTCTCGGACGACAACCGCACCTGGCGCACGGTGTACCGCCCGACGGCCGCCGAGGTCGCGGCCCGCCGCGCGGACGTGAAGTCACCCGGCGAGGCGACCGGCCGCCACGACTCGGTCCGCCTCCCGTCCCCGGCCACCGGCCGCTACGTCCGCATGCTCGGCAAGGAACGCCGTTCCTTCCACAACCCGGCGCCCCACACGGCACAGTTCGGCTACTCGCTCTACGAGTTCGAGGTCTGGGGCACGGGGGGCAGCGCGGCGGCGGCGTACCCGGCGCTGCCGGGCGACCAGCCCGGCACGTACCGCACCACCTTCTTCGACGACTTCACGGCGCCGTCACTGGACCGCGGCAAGTGGCGGGTGGTCCGCACGGGCACGGAGATGGGCTCGGTGAACGGCGAGGCACAGGCGTACGTCGACTCCCCGGACAACATCCGCCTGGAGAACGGCGCGTTGGTGCTCCGGGCCAAGCACTGCAAGGGCTGCACCCAGGCGGGCGGCGGCACGTACGACTTCACGTCGGGCCGCATCGACACCAACACCAAGTTCGACTTCACGTACGGCAGGGTGAGCGCCCGCATGAAGCTGCCGGTCGGCGACGGCTTCTGGCCCGCGTTCTGGCTCCTGGGCAGCAACGTCGACGATCCGTCCGTCTCGTGGCCGTCCTCCGGCGAGACCGACATCATGGAGAACGTCGGCTACGCGGACTGGACCAGCACCGCCCTGCACGGCCCCGGCTACTCGGCCGACGGCAACATCGGCGCCCGCCAGACCTACCCGAACGGTGGCCGCGCCGACCAGTGGCACACCTACGCGGTGGAGTGGACGCCCACCGGCATGAACTTCTACGTCGACGACCGCCTCGTCCAGCAGACGACCCGCAACAAGCTGGAGTCGACGCGCGGCCAGTGGGTCTTCGACCACAACCAGTACGTGATCCTGAACCTGGCCCTGGGCGGCGCGTACCCCGCCGGCTGGAACCAGGTCACCACTCCCTACTGGGGCCTGCCCCAGTCGAGCGTGGACCGCATCGCGGGCGGGGGAGTGCAGGCGGAGGTGGACTGGGTCCGCGTGGAACAGAAGGGCTGAGTGACCCGGCGGGAGACGGGCCGTCGGTGGCCGACGGTCCGTCTCCCGCCCAGCCCCGTTCGATGGCACCATGCTCCACAGCCGCTTCGTCGATCTGTCCGGGCAGCAGCGAAGCACACCGCAGGGAGCCGCCGTGATCACGACCGTTACCGCCGTCCTGACCCCCCTCCGTTCCCGTGTCCTGCTCGTCCTCGCCGTGCTGCTCGCCACCGTCGCGCCTGCCGCACCGACGCTCGCCACCGCGCCCGCGCCGTCCGGCGCGGGCGCGGTGGCGTCGGGGCGGGGAGCCGAGGTCGTGGCGGTGACCCAGGTAGCCGACCGGCAGGTCGATCTGTCGGTGCGGTCGACCGCCCTGGGCGGCCGCACGGTGAAGGTCCGCCTCCTCACCCCCGACGGCTGGAACCCCGACGACCGGCGCCAGGACTGGCCGACGTTCTGGCTGCTGCACGGCTGCTGCGGCGACTACACCTCGTGGACCCGCATGACCGACGTCGCGGAGACCGACAGCCTGCGCGACGTACTCGTGGTGATGCCGGAGGCAGGCTGGAACGGCTGGTACAGCGACTGGTGGAACCACGGAGAGGGCGGCGACCCCGCGTGGGAGACCTTCCACACCAGGGAACTGCGACGGCTCCTGGAACGTGACTGGGGCGCCGGCGACGACCGCGTGGTGGCCGGCCTGTCGATGGGAGGCCAGGGCGCCCTGATGTACGCCGCCCGGCACCCGGGCATGTTCAAGGCGACCGCCGCGTACTCCGGCTCGGCGCACCCCCTGCTGAACGACGAGTCGGTCAACCGCATCATGGGCCTCCTCGCAGGCCAGGGCAACGACCCGCTGCGGGTCTGGGGCGACCCCGTGGCCCAGCGCCGCATCTGGCAGGCCCACGACCCGTTCCACCTGGCGAAGCGACTCAAGTTGCTGCCCGTCTACCTCTCCTGCGGCGACGGCACGGCGGGCCCGCTCGACCCACCGGGCGCCACCAACGCCCTGGAGGCCGACTTCAACCGCCAGAACCAGGCACTGGCCGACGAGTTGCAGCGCCTGGGCGCCAAGCGGCTCACGACCCACTTCTACGGCCCCGGCACCCACACCTGGGCGTACTGGGAGCGCGAACTCCACGCGTCCCTGCCGATGCTGCTCGCCGCGCTGGGGGTCGGCGGATGACCCCGGACGCGCGCCGGGACTCCGTCCCGCTCGGTGCTGCATTTGCCGGGAATCGGCCACACCGGCTCCGGCCTGCTCCGTCAGGACACCTCGGGGCGCACGAGTGCCGGGCGGATGGCTCGCCGGTGCGGCGGGCGTTGGGGTCCCGTGGTCCTCGATGATCTTCCCGGTGAGCGCGGGGCTGGTTGACTTCATCCGCGCGGGCCGTCGGCACTGAGCCTCCGGACAGGCAGTCCGTGCAGCGGCATACGGTTGGGGTTCACCGAAGGAAGTGACGTGGAGCAATTCGCTGCGGGTAAGGTTCTGCGCGGCAGGTACCGGCTGGACCGGATCCTGGGCAGAGGGGCGATGGGGCACGTCTGGCAGGGAAGGGACGTGTATCTGGAGCGTCCTGTCGCGGTCAAGACCATCGCCGCGGATCTCTTGGCCCTGCCCGACTGGCGCCATACCGCCCTGGCGCGCTTCGAGAGGGAGGCCAAGGCCGCCGCTCGTCTGGACCACGCCAACATCACCACCGTGTACGACGCGGCTGTCACCGAGGACGTCTGCTGCCTGGTGATGCAGCTCGTCGACGGGACGACACTCGACAACGTCATCGACGGCGCCGACGGTGGGCGCCTATCCGTGCCTATGGCGGTCTCCGTAGCCGCGCAACTGTGCTCAGGGCTGTCCGCCGCGCATGAGGCAGGCCTTGCGCACCGCGACCTCAAGCCTCAGAACGTCATGGTCCGCACCAGCGGTCTGGTGAAGATCCTCGACTTCGGTCTCGTGAAGGTTCTCTCGGACACCGACCCGCGGCTCACCATGACGGGCGAAACGCTCGGCAACGTGTCCTACGCCTCGCCCGAACTCCTGGCCGGTGACGAGCCGTTGGACGGTAGCAGCGACCTGTACGCGGTGGGGTGCTTGCTGCATCACATGCTCACCGGCCGCCCTCCCTTCCACGGTGAGGGCCCCGCCGAGCTGCTGAGCCGGCACCTCACCGCGTCCCCGCCCCGGTTGGCCGCCCACGGGGCCGACGCCCCCGGCGCGGTCCAGGATCTGCTGCACGCATTGCTCGCCAAGCGCCCCGAGGATCGTCCTGAGAACGCGGTGGATGTGTACGCGGCTCTCGCCCCATACCTGCCGGCCCCCGAACCGGCACTCGCGATCCGCAGGATGCCGCCGGAGGACCCCAGGCGGCCGTTCCTCGTGCCCCCGGCGATCATCTCGGTCGGGTCGTCCAGGTAGTACCGGTCGCGGGCCCGGCGCCCGCCGAAGGCGACCACCAGGGCGTTGCCGGTCCTGCGTCCGGCGCGCCCGGCACGCTGCACGTAGTTCGCCGGGCCGCCCGGTAGCGAGCCGAGCAGCACCGCCGACAGGTCGCCGATGTCGAGGCCCAGTTCCAGGGTGGGCGTGCAGGAGAGCACGTTGGGGTCGGTGCAGTGGGCGCCCTGCCGGAACGTCCGCTCCACACGTTCCCGTTCGGGCCGGGTCAGCATGCCGGTGTGCTCGGCTGTGACGACCCGGTAGGTGCCACCGGTCAGGTACAGACGGCGGTAGTAGTCGGCCCGGTAGTCGCGCTCCAGTTTCCCGCCGAAGCCGCCGCTGCCCGCCCCGGTCGACGACATGCCGTACTGCGGAGGGGTGAGGATGCCGGTGCAGCGCCAGCGCGGGCAGGGGTGCCCGTACCAGCGGGTGCGCCGCTCGGGCGGCACCACCTGCTGCCAGCCGCACTCCTTGCAGGCCACGAACGCCTTGTTGACCAGGTCGTCCGCCAGCAGCCGCACATGGATGTGGCCCGGCTGGAGCCCGTACACGCGGGTGGTGCGGTCCTTGGCGGTACGTGCCGACAGCACCCCCTCGTCCGCGAGGACGGGCAGCAGCCGGCGCAGGTACTCGGGCGCCTGCTGCGCGTCCAGTCCGAGGCAGCGCCGCGTCCAGTCCTGGTACCAGTTGCCCCGACCGGTGATCGTGTCGAACTTCGTCTTCTCCTTGGGGCCGTCGAGCAGGAACCTCGGCGGCGCCACGTACCCCTCGGGGAAGGCCGGCATGCCTTCCGGCCGCTGCCCGGAGATCAGGTACTGGTTGACGCCCGCTTCCTTGATCCAGGTGTCCAGCCACCGGTGCCGCACGCCGCCGCGCAGCCGCACCCGCTCCAGCAGCCCCCGTACCGGTCAGGCGTGGGCAGTCCGCCCTCCAGACCCAATTGCCCCGGCAGCGTGAGGTGGAGGTCGCAGGCGAGCGCGACGGTGCGGTCCGGGTCGGTGACCACGACCTCCGCGGCCGTGGTCCGGGTCAGCTCCAGGGTGCGTCCGAGCCGCGACCGCAGCCCGAACTCCATGACGAGGACCTTTCGGGCAGGACGGTTACCGCGACCGCCGGGCGCACCGCACCGTGACAGCCGGCGAAGGCACCGTGACGATCAGCGTCAAAAATAACGCCCACCTCGGAAATCGGTACCCACCTGGTCGAATTCCCGGACTCGGCCGCACGGTACGCGGGTGCCTGGTGATGCCCATGGCCGAGGGTGCCGTGCCTGCCCGTCGGCTGCCCTTCCCCGGGCCCCCGCCGGGCGTCGGCTTCGGAAGGGCGCGAGGTTAGGATCACCGTGCACATGTGGTTTGCCATGCCGAAGTCACGGGGGCGGAGGTACGAAGCATGGGTGTACGTGCAGTGGGCGGGGGCCAAGAGGGCGGCGTCGATCTGAAGGTGTCCGGCCAGGACCTCACCAAACTGGCCGATGACCTCGACGACATGCAGGCTCACCTGGACCAGCAGGTGAGGCGGATGGACGCGATCGTCGACCGCATCGAAGCGGGTTGGCGAGGACCGGCGGCGACGGCGTACCGCGGGTTCCACCGGGCGGCGGCCGAGGACGCCGTGCGCATCCGCGAAGTGATCCGTCACCTCGAGCAGGCCGTACGCCTGAGCAGGGACGGCTTCACGCAACAGGAGCTGGACGTGGTGGCTCGAGTGCGGCGCATCCAGGTGGACATCGACAGCGAAATCGACAAACTGTCGTCACCGAACCCGGAGACGGTCGAGCCCGTCCCTCCGCGCAGCAGCTTCGACTCCTTCTGACGGCCTTTGCGAGAACCACTGCCGCAACCGCCACGATACGAAACGGGGAATCATGTCGACCGGGAGCGCGGACGACGGCCACATCACCGTCTCCTTCGCCACCCTGCGGGAACTCGCCGCCGAACTGGAGGACATCCTCAAGAAACTCAACGGCAGTCTGGACGACCTCCACGACCGGGTCGTGCCGGTCGTGCTGTCCTGGGAGGGGGAGGCCCGCGAGGTCTTCGTCGACAAACTCGACGAGTGGGACCGCTCGGCCCAGGATCTCCAGGCGGCCCAGAAGTGGCTGCACGAGTGCGCGACCACGAGCCACGTCAACTACGCGGCAGCGCACCAGGCGGTGCTGCGCGGCTGGGGGGCCGGCTGATGGGAACGCCCCCGCCGGGCCAGAACGGCACCATCGACGTCAAACCGGCCGACCTCCACCGGGTCTCCGGGGGCGTGGCGAGCCAGCAGACGGTGATGGACAGAGGCGCCAGGAGTCTGCTCGAGGATCTGCGCAAGTACCCGGACGCCGGCGGATACGGCACCTCGCCCCAGGCGTTCGCCACGTCGTACGTCAAAGTAGGCAACCGGTTCCTCGAGGTGTGGGCCAGGAGCGTCGTCAGCATCGGAGGCGCGGCGGTCGGCTTCGCCACGACGGCCAACACCTACGCGAAGGCCGAGGCGGCCAACGACCCCAAGGGGAAGGCGAAGCCGGCCGTCCAGCCGCCGCCGAAGGTCACCGAGAAGGCGCCCGCCTACGGTTCCGTGCCGAACCTGAAGTGGGGCGACGACGACGGCGGCGACGACTTCATCCGCAGGGTCCTGGAGTGGGTCCCAGAACCGATCCGGGACGTGCTGAGACCGGTGGTGAAGCACGCCTTCCGGATGGGGAAGGTCGCTGAGGTCTATCCGTTTCCGCAACAGCACCACCTGAACTCGCTGTCCCAGGCGTGGATGGCGGCGACCACCCCGCTCTCCATGGCGGAGAGCGCGCTGACCGGGAACGTCAGCAGCATCACCCAGCAGAGCAACAGCGAGTGGCACGACGCGATGCGCCAGTTCTGCAGCTCGCTGTGGGGCACGACGTCGTGGGGCGGGAGCCGCGAGACCTACGAGTGGAGACACGACAGCTCCTCCTCGCAGACCGCCACCCACCCCGTGATCAGCGTGCTGTTCGACACGGCTCAGAAAGTCGGCGGCCTCCTCTACGACTTCGCCGAGGCGGCCGTCTACCTCAACGGCGAAGTATGGGACGTCTACATCGAGGCCGTACGCGACGCGATTCCCAAGGTCGAGGTCAACCTCAAGGACGGCGTCGGCATGGACGACGTCAAGGGCCTTGTCAAAGGCGTGGTCAAAGGTGTCGCCAAGGGCGCGAGCCAGCTGGGCCAGGGCATCGTCCTGAACATGGACACGGCCAAGCTGAACGCGATCGTCACCGAGTACAACCGACGGGTCGACGCCCTCTTGCCGAAGCTCGACGCGCTCATGGGCCCCTTGGACGAGGCGTACCTGAGCGCCCCGAAGTTCGAGGCCCAGGAGGCGCGCGCACAAGGGTTCGGCATGCGGGCTCTGGAGGAGTTCAAAGACTCACAGGTCTGGCTCAAGGTCGACTCGGCAGGCAAGTACGACCTCGACCTCGCTGCCAACGAGTACATGGAGCACGGTCACACCCTGGACAGGCACGTCGGCAAGACGGACGAGCAGCTCGCGCAGCGCCTGCGGGACCAGCAGTCGAATCCGACGCCGACCCAAACCTGGCCCTACGGCAAACCGTATCCCAGAGCCGCCTCGGCCTTCCCGGACTACCGGCGGGCGGAGCAGCTGACCGAGTACAACCTGAATCAGAACAAGGCGGCCATCGAGGCGTGGATCAAGGGCCCGCCACCGGCGGCGGAGGGAGAAGTCAGAGACTTCCACTCGACCGCTCCGAACGGCGAGACCAGCGGCCGAGGCGTGTTCAAGCAGCCGGTGGACCCGAACGACCCGCTCTCCGGTTACAAGCAGGGCGGTATGAACGCCAAGGCGTACGACGTCACCGGTATCGACACGCGGATCCGGTATGACAGCAACCGCAACCCGCCGTTCACTGTCATGACGTCGATGCCTTCGAAGTCCTGACAGCGCCCCGCCGAGAAAGGCCAGCACCACATGTCCGTCGACCAGGCTTCCTGGGAAGCCGCTGTACGCCACCTGTTCGAGGATGCGTACCCGTACGACGCCACGGGCCCCCGCCGCCACGAGGACTGGGTCCTCGACGTCCTCGCGCTGATGGCCCGGGCCGTCCCGGATCCCCGGGGCTGGACCGGTCTCGATGACGCGGCGCAGCTCCCGGAGCGCGAGGGGTCGCCCACGTACCCGTTCGCCGTTCACCCTCCGGAGTACATCGCCCAGCGTCTCCACGAGATCGACCCGGCCAGTGCCGAAAACCTGCTGCTGGCCCTCACGGACGACTGCTGCACCCTGTCGAACCTGCGGCGCTTCACCGAGAGCGAAGAGGAACTGCGGGCGATGGCACGCACGATCCTCGCGCGGTACGGGGACGAAGCCACGTATCACACCAACGTTAGCAGGCCCGGCCCCGTGCCCGGCACACTCGACTTCACGACATCGCACTGGGGGTACAGGCCGCTGAGCGACGTCTACTCGGAGGACTGCGGTCTGATCATCGTTTCCGACACTGAGGTGGGCATGTTCTGGAACTTCTCCGACTACTGACCCGTCGGAGCGCGGCCCGTGACCAGGTTGTTTGAGAGGATCCACCCGTGTTGACCCGTTCCGCCTCCTACCCCGACCGGGAGACCGCCCACTGGGCCACCCAGCAGGTGGTGACCGCCAACGAGCAGGTCATCCACCGCTGGCTCGCCCAGGGCACCCGGGGCCGCCTCACCATCGAGGCCGCCTGGCCCTCCCGTGAGGAGCCCGTGGGCCGGGTGCAAATGGAGGGCGACCTGCTGGCCGGCCGGGGTCCCGTCGACGTCCGCGCGGCGCGTGTGGTTCTGCGCCGCGAGCCGTCGAGCCCGCACGGCTTCGTCGTCCACACCACCATCCCGTTCTACCTGTAGGGGCTGCCGCACATGTCCATGAAGCCCCTCGAACACGACCGCCGGTACGGCGAGCTGGACCAGGTGATGCGCGCGTACCTGGGGCAGCAGGCCGACGACACCCCGGAGCGGCGCAGCCGCGCGCTGGACGCGTACCTCCGTCACACGTGGCACACCCGCCCCTGGGCCATCGCGGAGGCGGACCGCCAGCTGCGCGAATACAGCCGCAACCCGCCGGGCCGCTTCCGGCAGAGTCTGGGCGAGTTCTACTCGATCCCGGACACCGGGACGGCAGAGTCCGAGATTGGTGACTGGCTGATGGTTCTGGCCGATCACCTGAAGAAGAGCATCGAGGAAGGCGACGTCCCAGGACCGTCGTCCCCGCAGACGCACTGGGAGTGGCACGCGCGCTTCCCGGAAACCGCGCAACTCCTCGGGGGCTGGTTCTCGCAGGACATCGTCGACGAGTTCCCCGACCATGACGAGGCCGTCGCCGACTACGCCGCCACCACTGACCCCCACCTGGTCGCACGCCTCGTGGGCGAACTCCACGAGCTGCTCGCACTGCCCCTGGACGAAGGGGACTACGCCTTGGCAGCCGCCGAACTGGGCATGGAGGTCAGCCCACCCGAACCGTTCTCCTACGGTGCCTGGTTCCAGGCGGTGGCGGCGACGTTGTCCAGTATCTGATCGGGCCTCCAGGCCGACCTCCACTCGTACACGCGTCCCAGGTCAGCGACCTCGGGTCATGTCCAGCCCGCGAGGTCCCCGACGAAGTCCGCGTACGAGCGGTTGCTGCCCCGCGGGGAGGGGACCAGCCGGTGCTTCAGCGCCTCGCGGGCGACCGCGGGGCCGTCGCTCTCCCGGAAGACCGGAAGGCCGAGCCCCCGCCTGAGCTCCTCCTTGGCGTCCTTGAGGCGGCCGGTGTCCTTGTCGAGGAGACGATCGGGCACCTTCCAGCGCGGACGGACGTGCGGGAAGGCTTCCGGAAAGAGCAGCAACCACCCCTCGCTCTCCCAGGCGGCGAGCGCGACGGCCGTCCGGAACTCCTGGCACTGACGCGCGAACTCGTCGGTCAGCGCTTTTCGTATCCGGTCGTACTGGGCGTCAGCGTAGCCGTCCAGGTCCTCGTGGACGACGAACCCGAGCAACTCGCAGCGCTGCTGGCGGGCCTTGGCCCGAGCCTTGCCGGCCAGTGCCTTCACGGCGGAGGCGAGGTCCGGGCCGGACTTCTTGCGCAGCCGTACCGGGTCGTTGATGCGGACCAGCTTGGCCGCCGCACCCAGGTCGGGTCGGTGCGCGCGTATCAGCGCAGCCAGGATCTCGCAGTCGTTCTGATCCTCGCCGGCCAACACGATGACGCCCCGTCCCTGGGCCCGGGACGCATGCCCATTGCCTTGCCGCCCTCTCGGGGTCACAGCTCACCCCCGGTGAGGTCGCCGCCCAGCACGCCGGAGAACCACAGCTCTCCCAGCGGCTGCTCACCGGACTCCTCGACGATGTCCTTCACCTCGTCGACGGTGAGGGCCGGGATGATCGACGCGCCGTCCTCGTCGCGGTCGCACACGACGAACTCCTCCGGACGCAACCGGTTCACCAGCGCGGGCGAGTGGGTGGCGACGATGAACTGCGTCCGCTCGGCGGCCTCGCGCAGCCGCTGCACGACAAGCTCCAAGGCCTGCGGATGCAGCCCGTGGTCGATCTCCTCGATGCAGGTGAACGCCGGGGGGTTGGGGTCGTACAGCAGGGCGAGCAGCCCCAGGAGGCGGACCGTCCCGTAGGAGGCGTCGGCGAGCGGGGTCAGACGGCGCAGGCCGCGCTCGCGCAGCACGACGGTCAGCTGGTCCGTCGCCCCGCCGACCTCCTCGAACTCGATGTTTTCCAACTGTGGCAGGACCGTGCGGGCGTCGGCGACCAGATCGTCCCAGATCTCCTCGCGGCCGCTGAGGTGGATCAGGAACCCGGCAAGATTCGCGGCGTGCGGCGAGAGGGTGGCGAAGTCCGTACCGCGCAGGCGGGTCGGTTGCCGGGCCGCCTCGACGTCGACGTCGAAGACCCGGAAGGACGACAGGCGGTCGGCGACCCGGGTCACCTCGTCGCCGCCGTCGGAGGGACCGAGCCGGGGCAGCGTGGACAGACCGCTGCTCAGTCTCCGGATGGCGAAACTGCCGCTGTCCTCGCTTTGACCCGCCCGCACGTCGAGGATGCGCGCCTCCTCACCCGAGATGGTGATGCGCCGACCACGTCCCTGCCTTCGCTTGAAGGCGAAACTCTCCTCGCGGGACAGGGCGTAATAGGGGGAGCGTTCGCCGCTGCTCTTCGACCGCAGGGAGCGGCGCCGGATGGTGAGGTTGTACTCGTCCGGCGCGTTGAGGGTGGAGTTGGTCGTCCAGGTCGCCTTGAGGTGGACGCGCATGGAAGTCGGCGGCTTGTTCCCGCCCCAGAAGGCCACCTCGTCGAACCCGCCGCGTGTGTCGAGCGCCGGCTGGAGGTCTGTGCGGATGATGTCGGCGAGGAAGTCGAACACCTTCAGCACATTGGACTTGCCCGCGCCGTTCGGGCCCACCAACACCGTGAGCGGACCGAGCGGCACGGTCACGTCACGCAGACTGCGGAAGTTCTCGACGTGGAGTTCTAGCAGACGGCCGGGCATGGGCAACCTATCGAGTCGATGCACGGTACGGCGGAAACGCCGGCGCGGACGGCGGCGACGCGAGGTGTGCGCTCCTGCACGAGCGCTGCTCGCTGACGTCCCAGTGAGCGGGCATCGCGTCTCCTCCGTCGTGTCCTGCGTCCATGAACGGACGATGATCGACCATCCGTGGACGATCGTGGCTCAGCGTATCCGCCACGGCTGACAGCGGCTCATCGATCCGCCACGGCCACCTCCTGTCGGGCGCCGGCCCGCCTTCAGCGACGCCCAGACGGCCTTGCCCGGGCCGCCACGACGGTCCGTGACGCCCCAGTCGTCGGCCAGGGCGGTGACGAGGAGCAGCCCGCGGCCGGATTCGGCGTCGGGGGCCGCGGGAGGGACGACGGCGGGCCGGCCCTCACCGCGCGTGTCCGAGACCTCCAGCCGCAGTTCACCGCTCGCCTCGCTGGTCAGCCGCACGTGGAAGTCCCGTCCGGGGACCCGGCCGTGCCGTACGGCGTTCGCACTCAGCTCGGCGGTGATCAGCGTCAGCGTCTCGTTGACCTCGCTGTCGTATGGGTGGCCCCAGGCATCCAGGCAGTGCGCGACGAACAGCCGCGCCAGTCGGGCGCCCCGCGGGGTCGACGTGAACGACATCGCGAACTCACTGGTCCCCGTGGGGCCGGGGAGAGGGAAGAGCGTCGTGTGCATGGGGCCAGCGTTGCGGCCGCGTTGGGCGTGTTACCAGGAGCGACGCCTGTACGGCCGTGCGCTGTACACGGGCGTCGGGCCGCAGCGGGGAGTGGCGTGCGAGCGGTGGCGCACGACGGGGTCAGCCCCGGCGGCAGCGCTCCCGGAGCTCCGCGAGGGACAGCTTTCTCACGGGGGTTGACGTCATCGTCCACGGTGGCGACCAGCTCCGCCGCGTCGACGACATCGCTGAGATCGCCTGGCTCGGCGTCCACGCGCTTCCACACCTCGGCGGGGTCGATGTCGACGACGTGCGCGAGCTGCTCGTCGACCACCTCGTGCCGCTCCCGGACCAGCTTCACCAGGTGACGCATCAACAGCGCCTCGTCGTCGGCGATCTTGGTGTTCGCCCCGATGACGAGCCATGCGACCCACAGCATCAACTGCGGGTGCCGACTGCGCTCGCTCATTGCTCCGGCGAGTTCGATCACCCGCGCCTCGTTCCGGAACACGGCGCGCGCGTGCCTGCCCGCGAGCAGCGTGGTGTAGCGGTTGAGCAGGACGGCGAGGGGGACACCGACCAGGGGAATGCCGATCTTGATGACGTTGCGCTGCAGCAGGTGCTTCCCGACGACGGGGAGCGCCTTCCCGGCGGCGAGCACCGATTTCGAGTAGAAGCGCTTGACCAACGGTCGCACCAGGGCGGGGACCGCTTTGACCACGGCCTTGTTGGCCGCTTCCCCGCTCTTGATGGTGAGGGCCACGCGGATGAGCTTCCACAGGTCCTCGGGGTCGTGCACGTCGAGCGGGACCCGGTAGAGGACGGAGATGTCGTAGGCCAGACGAAGCTGGAGCTGGGTGAGGAACGCGATGTCGACCATCACGGTCGCCACGGCCGCGGGGACGGTCGCCGGTGAGGCACCCCCGAGGCTCCCGATGGTGGCGGCGACGGTCGCCGTGTACGCCCCGGCGGAGAGCCCGCCTTCGAGCGCGGCGTACCGGGCCGCCATCTTGATCCGCTGATCAACGATGGCATCCGCGGGCACACCCGCGTACCGGTCCTGGAAGTACTGCCAGTCGACCTTCTCGGTATACGAGTTCATGGCATGAGCGGCGAGCTTGGTGAACCAGTTGCCCGACTTGATGTCGTCCGCGCTCAGGCCCTTGACGAAGTCCTTGATCTCGGCCTGCTCCTGCTCGACGACCTTCCGGTCGGCGGCGTCGTCGGCTTCGTCCGTACCGGTGTCGGCAGCGTGCGTCGGCGCGTCTGTCACGGCGCGTTCCCCCCAGACTGTTCCGCGGCCGGCTGAGGTGCGGGGTGCGGGCACCCCTGCTGCCGTCTCCCCGCGTTGATTTGGCGAGCAGTACAACGGCCGCTCGGCGTCCTCCCCTAGAGGCGAAACTCTAACGTCTCGTCACGCGATCGGCGCCGCCTTGGGGACACGGGGGCGCGGGTGTACAGGCGAGCGCTGTACGCGCGCGGGCGGGCGCGTGTACGCGGTACGGGGGAACCGCGCGAAGCGACATCATGGCGACACTGCGTGTCTCTACAGTGAGCTGTGAGTGACGGAAGGGTGTGGTGCCTGGGCGGGACGAGTACGGGCGGGCGCCTCTGTGCGGGTGGGTGAGGTGAGGTCACCGGTGACGGCTCAGGGCAGTGAGGGCGAGACGGGCATCCTGCGGTGTTTCGGGCAGCAGTTGAGGCTGCTGCGGACGAGCAGGGGGCTGACGCGGGCGGAGTTGGGTGCGAAGCTCAGTTACGGCGAGGACATGGTTGCGTCGGTGGAGCTGGGGCGGCGCATTCCGAAGCCGGAGTTCATTGAGCGGGCGGACGCGGTCCTGGAGGCCGGCGGCCTGCTGACGGTGATGAAGGAGGAGGTGGCGCGGGCGCGGTATCCGATGTTCTTCCGGGATGCGGCGAAGTTGGAGGCGGAGGCGGTTGAGCTGCATGTTTACGCCAACCAGGCCGTGCCGGGGTTGTTGCAGGTCGAGGAGTACGCGCGGGTGGTGTTCGAGATGTGGCGCCCCCTCCTGGACGAGGAGACCGTGAGCCAGCGTATGGCCGCGCGGCTGGCTCGCCAGGAGGTGTTCTCACGCAGGCCCATGCCGACTATCAGCTTCGTCATCGAAGAGAGCACTCTGTGCCGGCCGCTGGGAGGGACTGCGGTGATGCGGGCACAGCTGGAGCAGATCCTCCTCTACGGCCAGCAGCGCAACGTCGAGATCCAGGTCATGCCGACCGACCGCCGCCAACATGCGGGAATGGGCGGACCATTCACCTTGATGGAGACGGGCAAGGGGCAGAGGGTCGCTTATGTGGAGGTGAATGAGCATAGCCACCTCTACAGTGATCGACCGGTGGTCCGGGGGTTCGAGGAGCGGTACGGCATCCTGCGGGCACAGGGACTCACGCCCTCGGAGTCACTGGCCTTCGTTCAGAAGCTGTTGGGAGATCTATGAACACGGAAGACGCAAGCCTCCAGACCTGCTCGGAACTGCGCTGGTTCACGAGTAGCTACAGCAGCGGCGCGGGCGGCGAGTGCGTTGAGGTTGCGGTGGACGCGGCCGCTGTCCACGTGCGCGACTCGAAGCGGGTCAGCCAAGGTGGGCCCGAGCTGACGGTCAGCCCCGCAGCATGGTCGGCCTTGGTTGTGGCGATGTAGACCTTTTGGCGTGAGCCCGCCGGATGGTTGTGCGGGCGGAGCCGTACGGGGGCTCGCGACGGTCGGCGCCGGCGCCTATTACGAGGAAGCGCCGACCGTCCCTATGCGAAGCGGAACTTAGGCCTCACGGCTCTCGGGCGGGGTCCAGCGACCGGCGGCGATCTCCTTGTCCAAGCGAGCCTGGAAGTGCGCGTGTGCGGCGCGCATCTCGGCCGCACGGTCGGCCTTGTAGAAGGGAGCGGTGTAGCCGGCTGGGGGTGAGGTAACCTCCGGGTTCTCCAGATGAGCCAGCAGATCGATGTAATCCTGCTTGGTCTGGCCATGGCCGTAAGTGAACGAATTGGCAGCGATTTTGCGACCGTTGGCATCAAAGTAGGTGCCCAGCTCGAAGTCATACAGTTGTGGGTAGCGCGAATTGAAGATGGTGACGAGCTGGTCAGCGGTGATGCCTAGCCAGACAGCGACCAAAGCATCGATCTCGACCAGAGCTGCCCGGCGTTCATGCTCGGTGCGGAGAGGCGTGGTGTAGTCCCACGTCGGCTTGAGGTTGGCGGTCAACGGCCTGAGTCGAGGCCAATTGGTGTTGGTCCAGTTTTCGTAGCCTTCCCACTGAGGGTCGAACAGTTCCGCCCAGAGAGGGGCGTAGTGGGAGGTGAGAGAGTTGAGGCGAAGAGTGCGTAGCAGGAGAGCGGAGGCAAGTGGGTGGTCCGGCTCGGGTGCTGGCATCCTGCGGGCCTCGGAGACCTGGAGATTCGCCCTGCCTGTGATTCGCAGAACGTAGTCAAGGGGGAGCGACGCCCAGAACCCTGCGTTGAGGACGGTAAGGCGATTGTCTGCCAACGCCATCGAATAGACAGCAATCCCCTTCAACACCAGCCGCAGTTTGCAAGCAAGCGAGCTTCGCGATGCCGCAGTTCTTCTCGCTTCGTTGACTCATGATGGGAAAGGACCTGTACCAGGTATCAAGCACAACGGCTCGTGGGACATCCGACCCCACGCGGAGCGCGTGGTTCATGTGAACGCCGCTCTACTGACCAGTTGGCACGCCTTGACAGGCTCGAAGGGAGACCCTGCACAGACACCGCTCTTGTATCCGGTCCTCGTTAGTGAGAAAGGGGCCGTCGAGGCACTGGCTGCCTACCCCAGTGCGGTGGTTGACTACCAACCGATGATCACAAGGGGATATGACGAAGCTACCGCAAAGAGAGATGGGTTGATCCGCTGGGCTAATCACGCTGTGCCTAACCTCAGCGAGGTAATCTTCCAGGGGCCACACTTCTCAATTGCTGCCCCCTTCTCGAAGGAACCTATGATTCCCTGCCGGAACCCAAGACACTGGCAGGTTTTGCCACCGACGGAACTACCAGAATAGGGCGCGATCCGAACTGCTGCATATCGACACCTCCGTGTCCACGCACACTTCGTCAACTCGGCCCAATGGGCCCTGGGCAGTCCGATATGTGTTTTCATCGGCGGCTCGTACATAGTTGGTCACCGGAACGTGCGAGACCCGGCCCTCACCGTCCAGGACCACATCCCCGGTCTACTGCAATCTGGCCGTCACCGTAATCGCGCACACCACTGAAGTGCGTATTAGGGTGAATCAGGCCCTCTGTTCCGGCCGGCGGCTGCACCACGGTCCCTTCCGCGATGGCCACATTCACCGATCTGGACTGGGCTCAGCAATTCGGCATGCACATCTATGGCGCATCGCAGGACCCAGACTTCTTGCACCTCAGAGTGATCGTCTCCAATGACAACTTCGCCCCGTTCCAGAAGGCCAACCCCTGGCTTCTTGATACCGGCAGGGTGCTGGCGGCCACGCACTCCCAGGGAGTCTGGGTCTTCAACCCGCGCAGGCCGAACCCAGTCGGAGCCGCAGGGCGTCGTCGCTGACGTCGCGCGGACGAGACCGGCGGACGAGGTGACGCGGCGGGCCGCTCTCAGCCCGCCCGTGTCGCGCGGTAGCGGACCGGGTGGTCCTCCACCTTCACCAGCGGGCCGGCGGCCGCGAGGCCACGCAGGATCGCGCGGGTGTTCTTCTCCTGCGGCTCATACCCCGCGTCGCGCAGGGCGCGCAGGCCGCGCTCGGTGTCCCAGAGACCGCCGTACGTGACGACCGCCTTCTCGAGGGCGGCACGCTGACTGGAGACGGGTTGCGTCATGGTGCCGCTCCTCAGGCGAGTTCGGCGGGGGTGGCGTGCGCCTTCTTCGTGTGGTTCGCGATGCTCGCCGGTGCTCCGACGTAGTCGCAGGCCTGACACTGCCGCCACACCCCTTCGGACACGGCACGTGCGCTCACCGAATGCCCGGGCCCGTATCCGTGCGCGTGCAGCAACTGGGCGACGGAGGAGCCGAACTCGACGGCGAGCAGTGCGGCCTCCGCCACCTTGTCGTGGCCGGGGGCGAAGAAGGACCCGGCTCCGGTCTTCTTCGCACAGCCGCACCAACACGTGCCGGTCGGAGTGAGTCGGGGAAGGGCATCATCTGCGGTCATGACGTCACCGTAGGTCAACAAGACCGAGGCGCACCGAACTTTCCCGCATCCGAGCGTCGCCGCCGCCGGCTGCGGGACCCGCTCCGGAAGAGCGGGCCTCCGGTGCGGGACTCCGCCCCGGCGGTCGCGTCGGTGCCGCGACCGCCGGGTGCTCGCGTCAGTTGGCCAAGGCGATGCGTTCGACGTGGGCGGCCTTCACGCTCGCGATGTCGGACAGTTCATGACCGTCCTCCAGCGTGCTGTACTCGTTGAACTCGCCGCTGTCCGAATCGGTCTTGCCGGGGGCCACGTGGGTCGCCCCGATGTAGGTCTGCGCCACGAAGTCCCCGTCCTTGTCGAAGGCGTTGACGACGACCGAGTAGTTGGCGGGGTCGTCCCCCTCGTTCGTGATCTTGTACTCGAACTCGTAGGTTTCCGTGGCCGGGTCGCAGTCGTTGTAGGTGAAGTCGTCGGTGTCGTCGCAGCCGCCGAGGTCGGAGGGGTCCTCCTTCACGACGGATTTGCCGCCCAGGACTTCGACATGCTCCATGGCCTGTCCGGCGTCCTTCGACTTCAGTACCCACCAGGTGGCGCCACCGCCGGCGAGCAGTCCGGCGACGACGGCGCTGATGACGGCGACGGTGATGAGGAGGCCCCCGCCGCGTCGCCGGGGAGGTGAGGAGTGGGGCTGCCAGTGAGCGGCCGGCGGCGCGGGAGGGTACGGCGGCGGCGGGGGCGTCGGGACCGGTCTGTCGGAGGTGCTGTCGGCCATGGCGGGGGACTCCTCATCGGGACGATGCGCGCTGTCGCGGGCACGGGTGAGCCTTGGTCGGAGCTGTGCAGCGGTCGGGTCAGGCCTGTTGCGCTGTGTCCTGCCCACGTGCCGTCAGCCGTGTCACGATGAGGCAGGACGTGAGGCAGGCAGCCTCGAACATGCTAGCGGTGGCTTGTGCCAGGAGACTTCCCGAGGTGACGGGCTCGCCAGGCCGGTCCCGCCACGATGCCGCCCCCCGGGGATTGACGTCGTCGGCTGCTCCCCGCTGCCGGAGGTGTCGTCCTGCCGCGTCGGCCGTGACCGACCGCGCGTCACCCGGCGACCGGCTCCAGAACCCGCCCCGTCCGTCCGGACTTCTCCGCCTGCCCGGGCCGTGCGGCCTTCTCGGCGCGCACGCCCTGCGCCACCTCGCGAACGGTCCCGGAAGCCCCCTCCGGAGCCCTCTCCGGACCCACCGTCGACGCCCCTTCGGACGTCGCCCCGGTCTGCCGTCCGTCCCGCGACCTCCGCCACAGCCACAACACATCCCGCCCGAACGACCACACCAGCAGCCCCAACGCCAGCCCCACCACCGCCGCGTTGCCCGCCCACGGCAGCAGATCGGCGCCCGCCACCAGCAGGAACACCCCCTGCGCCGCGGCCACCGCCTTGCGTGCCGTGCTCGGCGGGAGCGGGGCGTTCAGCCACGGCTGGAAGCGGGCGGCGGCGACGAAGGCGTAGCGCATGCCGCCGATCAGCAGCACCCACGGGCCCAGCGACATCGACACGTACACGCTCAGGACCAGGATGAGGAACGCGTCGACCTCCATGTCGAAGCGTGCCCCGAGCGCCGACGACGTGCCGGTGCGGCGGGCGACCTTGCCGTCCACCCCGTCGAGGATCAGCGCCACCGCCGTCAGGCCGACCAGCAGCGTGACCGGCGGCGCGCTCTCGAAGGAGTCGGCGACCAGCGCCGTCACCCCGCCGACCAGGGTGGCCCGGCCGAGGGTGACCCGGTTGGCCGGGCCGAACGACCTCAGCCCCGACCGGTGCAGGGCCCGCGAGAGCACCGCCCAGCCGGCGATCGCGAAGGCGAGGCCTGTGAGCCAGCCCGCCGTTCCCAGGCCGATCGCCGATCCGAGCACGGCCAGCAGCAGGATCTGCACGCCCGCGCCCACCGCGGTCTCCTGCTGGACCAGCCTCGCGTCAAAAGTGTTGTTCAGGGCCACCGCACATCCTCCGGCCAGGTGACAGAGTCGATCATCGCCGCGTACTGTGCGCGGCCTGTGCACACCTCCGTACGTGCACCACTTGCCGATCGTTCAGGAGGAACGCCGATGATCCGCGCAGCACGTGCGTTCTGGCTCAGCTCCCCCGGGCACGGGGAGATCCGGGATGTCCGGCTTCCGGAGCCCGCCGAGGGCGAGGTCCTGGTCCGCTCCTTGTTCTCCGGCGTCAGCCGCGGCACGGAGACGCTGGTCTTCCGGGGCGGGGTCCCGCAGAGCCAGCACACGGCCATGCGCGCACCGTTCCAGGAGGGCGACTTCCCCGCGCCGGTGAAGTACGGCTACCTCAACGTCGGCGTGGTGGAGGAGGGCCCGGCCGACCTGCTCGGCCGTACCGTCTTCTGCCTCTACCCGCACCAGACGCGGTACGTCGTCCCGGCAGCCGCCGTGACCCCCGTACCGGAGCGCGTGCCCGCCCACCGTGCCGTGCTCGCCGGCACCGTGGAGACCGCCGTCAACGCGCTCTGGGACGCGGCCCCCCTGGTCGGCGACCGGATCGCCGTGGTCGGCGGCGGCATGGTCGGCTGCTCGGTCGCCGCGCTGCTGGCCCGCTTCCCCGGCGTACGGGTGCAGTTGGTGGACGCCGACCCGGCGAGGGCCGAGGTCGCGACGGCGCTGGGCGTGGGTTTCGCCGAACCCGCCGCCGCCCTCGGCGAGTGCGACCTCGTCGTGCACGCCAGCGCGAGTGAGCAGGGCCTTTCCCGGTCCTTGGAACTCCTCGCCCCCGAGGGCACGGTGATCGAGCTCAGCTGGTACGGGGACCGGCGCGTCGCCCTCCCGCTGGGCGAGGCCTTCCACTCCCGGCGCCTGACGATCCGCAGCAGCCAGGTCGGCACCGTCTCCCCGGCCCGCCGGGGCCGGACGTACGCCGACCGGCTCGCCCTGGCCCTCGACCTGCTCGCCGACCCGGCGCTCGACGCGCTCGTCACCGGTGAGAGCGCCTTCGAGGAACTCCCGGACGTGCTGCCCCGGCTCGCCTCCGGCGACATCCCGGCGCTCTGCCACCGGGTGCGGTACCCCGAAAGCGCCTGACCTCAGAAAAGAGGTACGAGCCGCTGAACATGGGAAGGACACGGGCCGTACTACTCGGCATCCATGCCCCGCACCTGGAGGGTCGTCCGTTGTTCAGTGTCACCGTCCGCGATCACATCATGATCGCCCACAGCTTCCGCGGCGAGGTCTTCGGCCCCGCGCAGCGCCTGCACGGAGCGACGTTCCTGGTGGACGCCACGTTCCGGCGCGAGCAGCTGGACGACGACAACATCGTCGTCGACATCGGACTGGCCACGCAGGAACTCGGCGCCGTGGTCAGCGAGCTGAACTACCGCAACCTCGACAACGAGCCCGATTTCGCCGGAACCAACACCTCCACCGAGTTCCTGGCGAAGGTCGTCGCCGACCGGCTCGCCGAGCGCGTGCACAAGGGCGCGCTGGGGGAGGGGGCGAGGGGGCTCACGGGCATCTCGGTCACCCTGCACGAGTCGCATGTCGCCTGGGCCAGTTACGAGCGTGCCCTGTGACCGACACGACCGTGGAGAAGCTCTCCCTCGTGCCCGCCCAGGCGGCCCCCAGGAACGGCGAGATCGTCCCCATGTCCCTGCGTACCGTGCACTTCGTCATGCCGGGCGGTGTCGACGACCCGGCCATGCCCAGCGGCGGCAACGCCTACGACCGGCGGGTCTGCCTGGACCTGCCCGGATTCGGCTGGCGGGCCCACAAGCACCCGGTGGACGGTTCCTGGCCGCGGCCGGGCGCCGCCGCCCGCACGGAACTCGCCCGCACACTGCGGGACCTGCCGGACGGCGCGGTGGTGTTGCTCGACGGGCTGGTCGCCTGCGGCGTACCGGAGATCGTCGTCCCCGAGGCCGAACGGCTGCGGATCGCCGTCCTGGTGCACCTGCCGCTCGGCGACGAGACGGGACTCGCCCCCGAGGTGGCCGCCGAACTCGACGCCAGGGAACGTACGGTCCTCAGGGCCGTCGGCGCAGTGATCGCCACCAGCGACTGGGCGGTCCGCCGGCTCGTCGCCCACCACGGTCTGGCCCCCGACCGCGTCCATGTCGCCGCCCCCGGCGCCGACATCGCGCCCCTCGCCTCCGGCACCGACGGCGTCTCCCGCCTGCTGTGCGTCGCCGCCGTCACCCCGCGCAAGGGGCAGCACCGGCTGGTCGAGGCGCTCGCCAAAATCACCGACCTGCCGTGGAGTTGCGTGTGCGTCGGCGGGCTGGGCCAGGACCCGGAGTACGTCGCGCATCTGCGGGACCTGATCGCACGGCACGGTCTGAAGGACCGCGTCCAGCTCGCGGGACCCCGGTCCGGCGCCGACCTCGACGCCAGCTACTCGACCGCCGACCTGATGGTCCTCGCCTCCTACGCCGAGACCTACGGCATGGCGGTCACCGAAGCACTCGCGCGCGGCATCCCGGTGCTGGCCACGGACGTCGGGGGCATCCCCGAGGCGCTCGGCCGCGCCCCCGACGGCGGCGTCCCCGGCATCCTGGTCCCCCCGGAGGACCCCGCCGCGCTCGCCGCCGAACTGCGCCACTGGTTCGGCGAGACCGACGTACGCCGCCGTCTGAAGTCCGCCGCCCGGGGCCGACGTGCCGCGCTCGACGGCTGGGCGACGACCGCGAAGCACCTCGCCGGCGTCCTGAGCCGGCTACCCAGCGAACCCCGGAGGGCGGCATGAACGGAACGACGACAGCTGCACAGGACACCGGGAACACCGGGGCGGTCCCCACGCAGCCCGGCGTCGGCACCGCGACGGACGCCGCGTC
>NZ_JBFBJT010000096.1:0-29003 GCF_040686175.1 Streptomyces sp. NPDC086077
GAAATTCGACGAGCAGCGTCATGACGTGTGCGCCGTCCGGGACAGAGGGCGGTTTCGCCTCCTGGATGACGGTCACGGCGGTCTTCCAGGCTTCGCCACGTCGGACGACGAGGCGGCGTCCCCGCGGGACACGAAGAACACGGCCCCGGCGTCCCCGTGACCCCCAGGGGGCTCCGCCCCTGGACCACGGGCCCACGCCCCACCACGCGTCCCCTCTCCGTCAAGGGTGAACCCCACCCTCACCGGCCCGGGGACCGGGGCGGCCGAGGTCGGTTGCCACAGCCGTTACGCTGGGAGGCGTGGCAGTCGTCGATGTATCCGAAGAGCTCAAGTCCCTCTCCTCGACCATGGAGTCGATCGAGGCCGTCCTGGACCTCGACAGGATGAGGGCAGACATCGCCGTGCTCGAGGAGCAGGCGGCCGCGCCGTCCCTCTGGGACAACCCGGACGAGGCGCAGAAGATCACCAGCAAGCTCTCCCATCTCCAGGCCGAGGTCAGGAAGGCGGAGGCGCTGCGCGGGCGGATCGACGACCTCTCGGTGTTGTTCGAGATGGCCGAGGAGGAGAACGATCCGGACACCCGCTCCGAGGCGGAGTCCGAGCTCGCTGCCGTCCGCAAGGCCCTCGACGAGATGGAGGTGCGGACGCTTCTCAGCGGTGAGTACGACTCCCGGGAAGCGCTCGTGAACATCCGCGCCGAGGCCGGTGGCGTCGACGCGGCCGACTTCGCCGAGCGCCTCCAGCGGATGTACCTGCGCTGGGCCGAGCAGCACGGCTACAAGACCGAGATCTACGAGACCTCGTACGCGGAGGAGGCGGGCATCAAGTCCACGACCTTCGCGGTGCAGGTGCCGTACGCCTACGGCACCCTCTCCGTCGAGCAGGGCACGCACCGCCTGGTGCGCATCTCGCCGTTCGACAACCAGGGACGCCGCCAGACCTCCTTCGCCGGGGTCGAGGTGCTGCCCGTGGTCGAGCAGACCGACCACATCGAGATCGACGAGACCGAGCTGCGGGTGGACGTCTACCGGTCCTCCGGGCCCGGCGGCCAGGGCGTGAACACCACCGACTCCGCGGTGCGCCTCACCCACCTCCCCACCGGCATCGTCGTCTCCTGCCAGAACGAGCGCTCGCAGATCCAGAACAAGGCCACCGCCATGAACGTCCTCCAGGCCAAGCTGCTGGAGCGGCGCCGCCAGGAGGAGCAGGCCAAGATGGACGCCCTCAAGGGTGACGGCGGCAACTCCTGGGGCAACCAGATGCGTTCGTACGTCCTGCACCCCTACCAGATGGTCAAGGACCTGCGCACCGAGCACGAAGTCGGCAACCCGGAGGCCGTGTTCAACGGCGAGATCGACGGCTTCCTGGAGGCCGGAATTCGCTGGCGCAAGCAGCAGGAGAAGTAAGAGAGCGTTTTGTCGACAAGGCAACTGCCGCCCATTCGGCGGCAGTTGCCTTTTCCATGCCTGGATGTCTGGGTTTTACATCACACTCACTCACTTCAACGCACGGCAAAGAACCCGTACCTGGACATCGCGTACGCAACGGCCTTGACGTTGCTTTGAAAAATGGGAAGGGTGAAGCGTGGCATGCGTATCTCCGGGGCGCATGTGAACCGGGGGGCTTCACTGCATCAGCTACTCCCGTCGATCACGGCCCCGAGCGCCGCCTCAATGACGATGAGCTACTGGGGGTAGCAAACACATGACCAACAAGACGCGCGTCCGCATCGCGCGGATCGCCGCCGGCGCAGTGATCGCGGCCGGCGCCTCGCTGACCGCCGCGGGTGCCGCTTCCGCCACCGAGGCCGAGGACTGCTTCGTCGGCATCCTGTGCGACGAGCGCTCGCCGAGTCCGGACCCGGAGCCGACCATCCCGTCTCCGACCGAGGAGCCCCCGACCGGTCTGCCCACCCCGACCGAGGAGCCTCCGACCGAGGAGCCCCCGACGGAGGAGCCCCCGACGGAGGAGCCCCCGACGGAGGAGCCTCCGACCGAGGAGCCTCCGACCGACGACCCGTCGGAGGAGCCCTCGGACGACGAGACCAGCGCCCCCGGCACCGGTGACGGCGACAACACCGACCCTGACGGCGGCACCTCCCCGCAGGACGAGGGCTCCTCGTCCCTGACGGACACCGGCTCGGAGATCCCGGCGGCCGACACCTCCGCCCAGGGCGGCGGCGACGAGCTCGCCGAGACGGGTGCCGCGCAGACCACGTTCCTGCTGATCGGCGCCGCGACGATGATCGCCGGCGGTATCGGCTTCCGTGTGCTGCCGCGCCTGGTGGGCGGCCGTGGCGGAGCCGCTGCCTGACGGTGGCCGAGCGTGATCCCGAAGGGCCCGGAGCAATCGCTCCGGGCCCTTCGGCGTTTTCCCCGCGGTCCTACGCGCTCTGGTGCGCGAGAAGCGCCACCGCCGCGATCAGCACCACCAGCAGGGCGATCAAAGTCATGGGGTTGAGGGCCGCGAAGGGGTTCTCCTGCTGCAGCCGCTCGCGGTTGGCCCGGCACACGGGGCAGCGGCCCTCGTTCACGGGCGCGGCACAGTTCGCGCACACCAGTCGGTCGTACGTCATGTGCTCGCCTCCTCGCACCGGTACCGGTTCGTGCTTACAACGCCCGGGGGAACGCAAACGTTCCCCCTCCACTGTGCCAGGTTCCTCCGGAAAGGGCGCGGGCGCTCTCAGAAAGGTGTAGTGGACAAAAGTGCACAAGTATTGCACAACCACCACCTGTGCCTGCGCTTGCGTACCCGCGTCGCGTATGGTCACGCACATCTACCCCCGGCGACCCGTGGTGCATCCGTGATCCGATTCGACAACGTGTCCAAGGTCTACCCCAAGCAGACCCGCCCCGCCCTCAGGGATGTCTCCCTTGAGGTGGAAAAGGGTGAGTTCATCTTCCTTGTGGGGTCCTCAGGCTCCGGAAAGTCCACCTTCCTGCGGCTGATCCTCCGCGAGGAGCGGTGCAGCCACGGTCAGGTGCACGTCCTGGGCAAGGACCTCGCGCGCCTCTCCAACTGGAAGGTGCCGCAGATGCGGCGCCAGTTGGGGACGGTCTTCCAGGACTTCCGGCTGCTGCCGAACAAGACCGTCGGTGAGAACGTCGCGTTCGCGCAGGAGGTCATCGGCAAGTCGCGCGGCGAGATCCGCAAGTCCGTGCCCCAGGTGCTCGAACTGGTCGGGCTCGGCGGCAAGGAGGACCGGATGCCGGGCGAGCTGTCCGGCGGTGAGCAGCAGCGCGTCGCCATCGCGCGGGCCTTCGTCAACCGGCCCAAGCTGCTGATCGCCGACGAGCCCACCGGCAACCTCGACCCGCAGACCTCCGTCGGCATCATGAAGCTGCTCGACCGCATCAACCGGACGGGCACGACCGTGGTGATGGCCACGCACGACCAGAACATCGTGGACCAGATGCGCAAGCGCGTCATCGAGCTGGAGAAGGGCCGCCTCGTCCGCGACCAGGCCCGCGGCGTCTACGGCTACCAGCACTGAGACAGCAGCGAGATCCACGGAAAGGCTTGAAGCAGACGCCATGCGCGCCCAGTTCGTTCTGTCGGAGATCGGTGTAGGTCTCCGCCGCAATCTGACGATGACCTTCGCGGTCGTCGTCTCGGTCGCCCTGTCCCTGGCCCTGTTCGGCGGTTCGCTGCTGATGAGCGACCAGGTGAACACCATGAAGGGCTACTGGTACGACAAGGTCAACGTCTCGATCTTCCTCTGCAACAAGAGCGACGCCGAGTCCGACCCCAACTGCGCCAAGGGCGCGGTCACGGGGGAGCAGAAGGAGCAGATCCTCACCGACCTCAAAAAGATGTCGGTCGTCGACAGCGTGACGACCGAGTCGCAGGACCAGGCGTACAAGCTTTACAAGGAGCAGTTCGGCGACTCCCCGCTGGCCAGCTCCCTCACGCCGGACCAGATGCAGGAGTCGTACCGCATCAAGCTGAAGGACCCGGAGAAGTACCAGGTCATCGCGACTGCCTTCAACGGGCGGGACGGCGTGCAGTCCGTCCAGGACCAAAAGGGCATTCTCGACAATCTCTTTGCGCTGCTGGAGGGCATGAACTGGGCCGCGCGGGCGGTGATGGCCCTCATGCTGGTCGTCGCGCTGATGCTGATCGTCAACACCGTGCGCGTCTCGGCGTTCAGCCGGCGGCGTGAGACCGGCATCATGCGCCTGGTCGGTGCCTCCGGCTTCTACATCCAGGCGCCGTTCATCATGGAGGCCGCGGTCGCCGGACTCATCGGCGGCACCCTCGCGTGCGGCTTCCTGATGCTGGGGCGGTACTTCATCATCGACAACGGCCTGGCCCTGTCCGAGAAGCTGAACCTGATCAACTTCATCGGGTGGGACGCCGTTCTCACGAAGCTGCCGCTCATCCTCGCGACGAGCCTCCTGATGCCTGCCTTGGCGGCGTTCTTCGCGTTGCGCAAGTACCTGAAGGTGTGACACATGCCAAGAGGGCCGTGCGGTCAACCGACCGTACGGCCCTTCGCGTTGTCCTAGACTCACCGGCATGTCAGGTCGTGACCTGTTCTGTCAGCCCCGCCGCTTCGGCCGCGGGGCCGCCCTGACCTTGGTGTTCGCGAGCGTGCTCGTCGCCGGCGCCGCGACCGGCTCGCTGCCGGGGGACGAGCCCGGTGCCGCATCCGGTACGACGCCCTCCGCGGCCCCCGTCGGCAGTCAGCAGGAGGTCGCCCGCGCCGCCGCCGAGGCCATGGCCGAGGGCAAGTCCCCCATCGAGGCCGCCGAACGCGCGGTGAGCCGAAGCGGCAACCGCTGGGACGCCGTCTACTCCCGGGGCGAGTACGAGGAGTTCCAGGAGGCCCTCGACGGCGAGTACACCGGCGTCGGCCTGTCCGCCCGCCGCGAGCGGGGCGGGCGGATCGAGGTGACGGAGGTCGCCACCGGCTCCCCCGCAGCCGAGGCCGGGATCCGCGCCGGGGACCGGCTGCGCAGCGTCGACGGGCGCGAGGTCGACGGGCGCCCGGTCACCGAGGTGGTCTCCCTGCTGCGCGGCGACGCCACCGACGCGGACGCCGGTACGACCGTCCGCCTCGGGGTGGAGCGCGGCACGCGCGCGTGGACCGAGACGCTGCGCCGGGCCCGGCTGTCCACCGACTCCGTGACCGTCCGCACGCTCCCCGACGGCGCCACCGTCATCAGGATCGCCGCCTTCACCAAGGGCTCCGGAGAGGTGGTCCGCGAAGCCGTACGGCACGCCCCGGCCGCCTCCGGGGTCGTCCTCGACCTGCGCGCCAACAGCGGTGGCCTGGTCACGGAAGCCGTCACCGCCGCCTCCGCCTTCCTCGACGGCGGCCTGGTCGCCACCTACGACGTCGACGGCGAGCAGCTCGCCCTGCACGCCGAGCCCGGCGGCGACTCCGCCAGACCCGTGGTCGCGCTCGTCGACGGCGGCACGATGAGCGCGGCCGAGCTGCTCACCGGCGCCCTCCAGGACCGCGGCCGCGCGGTCGTCGTGGGCTCGCGCACCTTCGGCAAGGGCTCGGTCCAGATGCCGAGCCGGCTGCCCGACGGCTCCGTCGCCGAGCTGACCGTCGGCCACTACCGCACCCCCTCCGGCCGTGGCGTCGACGGCCGCGGCATCACCCCCGACCTGGAGGCCGGCGAACGCGCCCTCCAGCGGGCGCGGACCGTCCTCGCCGGACTCGGCCGGTAGCGCCGCCTCGATAATCGGCTTCCCTCACACCCCCTTCGTAGTGCGAAAATGGTCGGCACTATGGCTAAGGAAAAAGGGCGCAAGCTGATCGCGCAGAACAAGAAGGCGCGGCACGACTACCACATCCTGGACACCTACGAGGCCGGCCTGGTCCTCACGGGCACCGAGGTGAAGTCACTGCGCCAGGGCCGGGCCTCGCTGGTCGACGGCTTCGTCCAGATGGACGAGCACGAGGCGTGGCTGTACAACGTGCACGTGCCGGAGTACAGCCAGGGCACCTGGACCAACCACAGCGCCCGGCGCAAGCGCAAGTTGCTCCTGCACCGCGAGGAGATCGACAAGCTGGCGTCCAAGGCGGGAGAGACGGGTCACACCATCGTGCCGCTCGCCCTGTACTTCAAGGACGGCCGGGCCAAGGTGGAGATCGCGCTGGCCAGGGGCAAGAAGGAGTACGACAAGCGGCAGACGCTGCGGGAGAAGCAGGACCGCCGCGAGGCCGACCGCGCCATGTCGGCGGTGCGGCGCCGACAGCGGGCCTGAGCGGGGAATGCCCCGGCGCCGGGTCGCGTTGAACGAGGTACGGCGGCGGAGTGACCGCCGGGAATACGGTGGCATCGGCGGAGGGTGATCCCGTACGATGGCATCTGCACCCCACAGCGGGTGCGGCGTTTGAAAAAACCACATGGGGATGATCGGTTTCGACAGCGGCTGTCGAAGCAGGGGAAGCGTGTCGAGGAAGCGGCCATGATCTCGTAAACCACAGGCCGAAAACAATAATCGCCGATACCAAGCGCGATTCCTTCGCCCTCGCTGCCTAAGTAGCGACTTGCGAAGTGTCAGCCCGGGGCTGTTCCCGACCCGGATCCTGGCATCAGCTAGGGGACTAAACCTTGATCCCGGTCACGGGGTGAAGAGGGAAACCAAACAGTGACTGAGCCCGTCGGAGACTTGTCCGCGTGATCTCCGGGGCCGAGAAAAGCGCAGCGGACTGCACACGGAGAAGCCCTGATTCCGCACCGTTGGACGCGGGTTCGATTCCCGCCATCTCCACAATCTCCATGCGACGAGAGCCCGGTGGTGTTCAACCACCGGGCTCTCGTCGTTTTTGTGGGGTCCGACTCCATATCGAGGGGTCGTTCACGGTTCTACGGTCCCTCCCCATGACACAGACCAGAGCCGCACAGCCTCGCATCGCCGTCCTGGTGACCCTGCTGGTCGCGCTGATCGCCGCCGTCCTCACGCCGGGACGGGCGGTGGCCGCGTCGCTTCAGGAGGTCACCGGGTTCGGTAGCAATCCCGGGGCGCTGAAGATGTACCGGTACGTGCCCGACGGGCTGCCCGCCGGGCGCCCCGTCGTCGTCGCGTTGCACGGCTGCACGCAGAACGCCTCCGGCTACGGCACCGGCAGCGGCTGGATGCAACTCGCCGACCGCTGGGGCTTCTCCGTCGTGCTGCCGCAGCAGCAGAGCGCCAACAACCTCTCCTCCTGCTTCAACTGGTTCGAGACGGGCGACATCGCGCGCGGCCAGGGCGAGGCCGCGTCCCTCGCGCAGATGGTGGACCGGCAGCTCGCCGACGTCTCCGGCGACCGGGGGCGGGTGTATGTCACCGGGTTGTCCGCGGGCGGTGCGATGACCGCCGTGCTCATGGCTGCCTACCCGGAGAAGTTCGCCGCGGGCGGTGTCGTCGCGGGCCTGCCGTACGGGTGCGCGCAGGCCGCCGGTTCACCGTACGTGTGCATGTACGTCGGTGCCACGCAGACCCCGAAGCAGTGGGGCGACCGGGTACGGGCCGCGCGGCCCGGACACACCGGGCCCTGGCCGGTCCTCACCGTGCTGCAGGGCACGGCCGACTACACCGTCAAGCCCGTCAACATGACCGATCTGGTCGAGCAGTGGACGAACGTGCACGGCACCGACCAGACGGCCGACGTGTCCGACTCGGTCGCCGGGTATCCGCACCAGGTCTTCCGGGACGCGGGCGGTCGCGCGGTCGTCGAGACGTACGCACTCACGGGGATGGGGCACGGGCAGCCCGTCGACCCGGGCAGCGGCAGCACGCAGTGCGGTGCCGCGGGGGCGTACATGCTCGACGTGAACCTGTGCGCCGCCTACCGGCTGGGGCTCGCCTGGGGACTGGGCTGAGGCACACCGTCCGCCCCTCCCGAGCCGCGAGCGACGCGGGGCAGGAGGGTGATGACCAGGGCGAGGGCGGCGGCGGTGACCGGTATGCCGAAGCCGGTGGCCGCCGACGCCCGCTCCACCGTCCACCCGCCGAGCGCGCTGCCGCCCGCGATGCCGCCGAGCAGGGCGGTCACGGCGAGGGTCATGCCCTCGTTGAGGCGGTCGGCGGGGGTGCGCTGCTGGACGAGCGCCATGCCCGTGACCATTGTCGGCGCGGTCGCCATCCCGGCGATGAGGAGGGCTGGGGCGAGCGCGAGGAGGGAGGAGGTGACGGTGGCGGCCAGCAGGGGGAGGGTCAGCAGGACGGCCATCGCGGCCGTGCACCAGGGCAGGCGGCGGTCGGCCGGCGCCTTGAGCCTCAGCGTGCCGAAGAGCAGCCCTGCCGCGCAGGAGCCCGCCGCCTGGAGGCCGAGCAGGACGCCCGCCGCCGTGTGCCGGCCCTGCGCGTCCGCGAACGCGATCGTCACCACCTCCGTCGCGCCGAACACCGCGCCCGTGGCCAGGAAGGCCGCGAGCAGCGCGGGCACACCGGGGGAGCGCAGCGGTGAGGGGGCCTTCGTGCGCGGTGCCACGGGCGGTTCCGTGGCGCGCTGGGCGGTGAACAGGAGCATGCCGGTCAGCAGCAGGACACCCCCGGTCAGCGTGCCCGCCTCCGGGAAGAACGTCCCGCAGAGGAAGGCCGCGAGCACCGGGCCCAGCATGAAGCACAGCTCGTCGGCGGCCTGTTCGAAGGAGTTGGCGGTGTGCAGGGCGTCGGGGTCGCCCTCCAGGAGGTGGGCCCAGCGGGCGCGGGACATGCCGCCGACGTTGGGGGTGGTGGCGGTGGCGGCGTAGGCGGCGAAGAGGGTCCAGTCCGGGGCGTCGTGATGCACGCAGAGCAGCAGGGCCAGGCTGCCCAGGGCCGCCGTGAGGGTGGCGGGGACGGCGACACGGGCCTGGCCGTGCCGGTCGACCAGGCGGGCGACCCAGGGGGCGACCAGCGCGGTCGCGGCGAGCCCGGTCGCGGTGACGGCGCCGGCGAGGGCGTACGATCCGCGGGTACCGGCGATCATCACGACCGCGCTCACGCTGAACATGCCCATCGGCAGCCGGGCGACGAGGTTGCCCAGCGTGAAGGCGCGGGTGCCCGGGTGGGCGAACAGGCGGCGGTAGGGGCCCGGTCGGCGGGCGGACGTCGGTCGCGGCATGGGGCAACCGTCACCCGTGGACGATCAAGGGGTCCAACACCTTCTCCGTCCCGATTCACGCACTCCTGTTGTAAGTTCCGGCCATGTCCGCACCCGCCCATCTCGACCCCCGCCTCCTGCGCGCCTTCGTCACGGTCGCCGAGGAGCTGCACTTCACCCGCGCCGCGGCCCGGCTGTACGTCGCCCAGCAGGCGCTGAGCCGGGATGTGCGGCGGCTGGAGCGGGAGCTGGGCGCCGAGCTGTTCGTCCGGACGACCCGGCAGGTGACGCTGACGGCGGACGGGGAGCGGCTGGTGCCGCACGCACGCCGGGTGCTCGCGGCCCAGGAGGCGCTGCTCGCGGCCTTCGGGCAGGCCAGGCCGCTGCTCGTCGACCTGAACTCCCCCGGCCTCGGCACCCCGCGCCGGGTGCTGCACCGGGCCCGCGAACTCGCCCCGGAGCACGAGCTGATGGCCCGCTACGAGAGTGGGCTGACCGGAGCCGCGGGCGAGTTGCTGGCGGGGCGGATCGACGTGTCGTTCGGGCGGTTCGCGGGACTGGACCCGTCGCTGCGCAGGCAGTTGGAGCACCGGATCGTCCGGTACGAACCGATGGCGGTCCTGCTGCCGGAGGACCATCGGCTGGCGTCGCTGGCTCAGGTGCCGTTGGCCGCGCTGGCGGGGGAGACCGTGTACGCCGGGGCCGGGAATCCGCGGACGCCGGAGTGGACCGATCTCGCGCGGCGGCTGTTCGAGGGCCGGGGTATCGAGGTCGCGGCACCCGTGCCGCTGGCGGTGGGGGACGAGGAGTTCCAGCGGGTGATGGCCCGGACCCGGTGTCCGGTGCTCGCCGTGGTGGACTTCCCGGCCATGCCGGGAGCGGTGCGGCGGCCGTTGGTGGACCCCGTGCCCCTGTCGCCGGTGTCGCTGGTGTGGCGCAAGGGGCTGGCGCATCCGGCGCTGGAGGCGCTGTGGCGGGCGGCTGCCGAGGCCGGTCGGGAGGACGGGTGGCTGCGGGTGCCGGACGGGGCGTGGCTGCCCGCGGCGGACCGACCGGCCAGCGGGGACTGAGGCGGGGGCGGCTCCGTCGGCTCGCGCCGCTGTGGCGGACTGCCACCCGCGTTGCGCGGGTGCACCGGCTGATCGGGGGACTTTCGGTGAGTAGGCGGCGGGTGCCACCTGCCGCCGGGCACGCCGATGCCGGGGCATCCGTACACGAACGGACCTTACGGCGCGACGCCGGGCGGGGCGGCGCAGAGGCCTGCCCCGTAGGCCCCACCCCACTGGCAGCCCACGCGTGGCTGACCCGTCGGCGACCTCTCACCCCACCCCCGCCCGGGGTGAGAGCAAAGTTCCCTTCCGGTCACCCACCGCCACAGACCGGAAACGAGCCCTCCCTACCTTCGGGACTCAGCCACTCAGCGCGGCACCACCGAGCCCGGAGCACCGTGGAGGCGTCATGACAGCCCCGAGTACAGCCCCCGCACCCAGCAGCGGGGGAGGCCGCTGGATAGAGGACTGGGATCCCGAGGACGAGACCTTCTGGCAGGAGACGGGGGAGCGGGTCGCCCGCCGGAACCTGCTCTTCTCCGTGCTCTGCGAGCACATCGGGTTCTCCGTCTGGACCATGTGGTCGGTGATGGTGCTGTTCATGGGCCCGGAATACGGCCTCACCCCGGCCGACAAGTTCGTCCTGGTCTCGATGGCCACGCTGGTCGGCGCCGTCGTCCGCGTCCCCTACACCTTCGCCGTCGCGGTCTTCGGCGGCCGGAACTGGACGATCGTCTCGGCCGGCCTCCTCCTCGTCCCCACCGTCGCAGCGTTCCTCGTCATGGAGCCGGGGACCTCGTACACCACCTTCCTGGTCTGCGCGATGCTCGCCGGGGTGGGCGGCGGCAACTTCGCCTCCTCGATGACCAACATCAACGCCTTCTTCCCGCTGCGGAAGAAGGGCTGGGCGCTCGGTCTGAACGCCGGCGGCGGCAACATCGGGGTGCCGGTGGTGCAGCTCGTCGGGCTGGCCGTGATCGGCGCGAGCGGCGGGCCGCGGCTGCTGCTCGGGATCTACATCCCGCTGATCGTCGTCGCCGCGGTGCTCGCCGCGCTGTACATGGACAACATCGCGTCGCTGCGCAACGACTCCGGCGCCGCCAAGGAAGCCGTACGGGCCGGTCACACCTGGATCATGTCCTTCCTCTACATCGGCACCTTCGGCTCGTTCATCGGCTACAGCTTCGCCTTCGGCCTGGTGCTCCAGACCCAGTTCGGCCGTACGCCGCTGCAGGCCGCCTACGTCACCTTCATCGGCCCGCTGCTCGGCTCGCTCATCCGGCCGGTGGGCGGCGCGCTCGCCGACCGGTACGGCGGCGCCAGGATCACGCTGTGGAACTACGTCGGCATGGCCGCCGCCACCGCCGTGGTCGTCCTGGCGAGCATGCGGGAGTCGCTGCCGCTGTTCACGACCGCGTTCATCGCGCTCTTCGTCCTGAGCGGGCTCGGCAACGGGTCGACATACAAGATGATCCCCGGCATCTTCCGGAACAAGGCCCTCGCCATGGGGCTCGAAGGGGAGGAGGCCGCGGCCTACGGACGGCGGCTGTCCGGGGCGTCCATGGGGCTCATCGGCGCGGTGGGCGCGCTCGGCGGGCTCGGGATCAACCTGGCGTTCCGGCAGTCGTTCCTCAGCGTGGGCACCGGCACCGGCGCCTTCGTCGCCTTCCTGGTCTTCTACGGTCTCTGCTTCGTGGTCACCTGGGCCGTATACCTTCGTCGTCCGGACGCGCAGGCTCCGCCCACCCGGGCGGCCACGGAGACGAAGCCGCAGCTCAGCTATGCCGAGGTGTGACGTAACACCGCCGACATCGCGCCGAACCGGGCCTGTCACGCGCCGTTGACAGGCTCGTTCGGCATCCAGGGGCGGACGACATGCGGGTGGGAACGAGCCGAGTGCGGGACGAGACTGAGTGATGCACGAGCGACAGCAGGGACCTGAACAACCGGAGCGAGGCGCGGAGCACGGGCCCCTCGCCGGATTCACCGTGGGCGTGACGGCCGCGCGCCGGGCCGACGAGCTGGGGGCGCTGCTCCAGCGGCGCGGCGCGGCCGTACTGCACGCGCCGGCCCTGCGGATCGTGCCGCTCGCCGACGACAGTGAGCTGCTGACCGCCACCAAGGGCCTTCTGGACCGGGTGCCGGACGTGGTCGTGGCCACGACCGCCATCGGCTTCCGGGGCTGGGTCGAGGCCGCCGACGGCTGGGGGCTCGGGGAGACGCTCCTCGACCGGCTGCGCGGCGTGGAACTCCTCGCCCGCGGGCCGAAGGTGAAGGGCGCGATCCGGGCGGCGGGGCTGACCGAGGACTGGTCGCCCTCCTCGGAGTCCATGGCCGAGGTGCTCGACCGGCTGCTGGAGGAGGGCGTCGACGGGCGGCGCATCGCCGTGCAGCTGCACGGTGAGCCGTTGCCCGGGTTCGTGGAGTCGCTGCGGGCGGGCGGCGCCGAGGTGGTCGGCGTGCCCGTCTACCGGTGGATGCCGCCGGAGGACCTCACGCCTGTGGACCGGCTGCTGGACGCGACGGTGGCGCGCGGCGTCGACGCGCTGACCTTCACCAGCGCGCCCGCCGCCGCGTCCCTGCTGTCCCGCGCCGAGGAGCGGGGGCTGCTCGCGGAGCTGCTCGCCGCCCTCCACCACGACGTGCTGCCCGCCTGCGTGGGCCCGGTCACCGCGCTGCCGTTGCAGGCCCGTGGCATCGGAACCGTCCAGCCCGAACGTTTCCGGCTCGGCCCGCTCGTCCAGCTCCTGTGCAAGGAACTGCCCACCCGGGCCCGCTCGTTGCCCGTCGCCGGGCACCGGGTGGAGATCCGGGGCCACGCGGTCCTGGTGGACGGCGACCTCAAACCCGTGCCGCCGGCCGGTATGTCGTTGCTGCGCGCCCTGTCCCGCCGCCCCGGCTGGGTGGTCGCCCGCTCCGAGCTGCTGCGGGCACTGCCCGGGGCGGGCCGGGACGAGCACGCCGTGGAGACGGCGATGGCCCGTCTGCGGACGGCCTTGGGGGCGCCGAAGCTGATCCAGACCGTGGTCAAGCGGGGTTACCGGCTCGCCCTGGACCCGGCGGCCGACGCCAAGTACGCCGACGAATGACGGTCGTGCCGGGCAGCGGGCGTCCAGAAGGAACCGGCCCCCAGGGGTACCGATCGCCGGAGCGGGCAGGCACATTGTGAGGTCTGCGGTTCGGCGGCGCGTCCGGAAGGGGCGCGGGAACGCGCGACCGGCCACGACGGCGCCGCAGACGAACGACGGCAGGTGGCAACGGACGGCGGAGCGCTTAGGCGGTGAGGCGCACATGGCACTGGGAATGGCCACGGCCCCCTACGAGTTGCGGTTCGGCGCCGGACGGATCTGCCTCGATCTGCTGGCGACCGCGCACCCCGTCGAACGGCTCTGCTCCGCGGCGGCGCTGCACGCCTGGATCACCGGGTCCGGACTCGTCCCGCCGGGCACCGTGGCGGCCCGGGCCGACACCTCCTGGCTCGGCGCGTTCCATGAACTTCGCCGCGATGTGGATCAGTTGGTCCGCGCCACCCTGTCCCCCGAGCCCCGGCCCTTCGACCTCCCGCTCGCCCATGTCAACGCCGTCGCCCGCACCGCGCCCCCCGCGCCGTGCGCCCGGCGCGGTCAGGACGGCACGCTCGTGCGGGAGCTGGACGGTCCGCCGGAGTGTGCCGCGCTGCTCGGCGCGATCGCCAGGGACGCCGTGGAACTGCTCACCGACCCCGTCGCCCGGGCGGGCATGCGGCAGTGCGCGGGGGACAACTGCCCGATCGTCTACCTCGACTCCTCCCGGGGGCGGCGCAGGCGCTGGTGCTCCAGTGAGGTGTGCGGGAACCGCGAGCGGGTGGCCCGGCACCGCCGGCGTGCGGCGGTGTCCCGAGCCTGACGGCCCGTTATGCGGCTTGCGCGTACCCGGCCTTCCCGGCCGACGAAGTGATTTCGACAACACGGCGTTTCAGACTTCGGTGCCGGTTTCCGGTGCGGCCGACCTGTCGATGTGGTGGAAATGTAAAGGCGAGGCGGGGGGAATGTGCCCCCATGTCCCCTCACGTCACGTCGCCCCGAAGAAAACTGTCCCTTCGCTTTGAACACTCAACGCCCCCTGTCCGTACCCCGTGTCGAGCGACCGACTGGGGGAACCCCCGGACACCGGAGGTGGGCGTGCGCAAGGATGCGGCCGTGGCCAATGAACGTGGATCGAGGGCCCGACATCGCATGTCCTCGCAGCCCTCGGAACCTGATGAGGAGCTGATGCGTGCCCTGTACCGGGAGCACGCTGGACCTCTGCTCGCGTATGTCCTCAGGCTGGTCGCCGGAGATCGGCAGCGCGCCGAGGACGTCGTGCAGGAAACGCTCATCCGTGCCTGGAAGAACGCCGGTCAGCTCAATCGGGCGACCGGTTCGGTACGCCCCTGGCTGGTGACGGTCGCGCGCCGCATCGTCATCGACGGCCACCGCAGCCGGCAGGCCCGGCCGCAGGAGGTCGACCCGTCGCCGCTGGAGGTCATCCCCGCGGAGGACGAGATCGACAAGGCGCTGTGGCTGATGACGCTGTCTGACGCGCTCGACGACCTGACCCCTGCCCACCGGGAGGTGCTCGTCGAGACGTATTTCAAGGGGCGTACCGTCAATGAGGCGGCGGAGACCCTGGGCATACCGAGTGGCACCGTGCGCTCCCGGGTGTTCTACGCCCTGCGGTCGATGAAGCTGGCGCTGGAGGAGCGGGGGGTGACGGCGTGATGAACACCTACGGGGGATACGGAGCGGGGGGTCCGGGTATGTCTGGCCCCATGCAGGGATCAACGGGCCCGAACGAACACGAGACCGTCGGGGCCTACGCCCTCGGAATCCTGGACGACACCGAAGCAACCGCTTTCGAGGTCCACCTCGCCGGTTGCGAGTGGTGCGCCCAGCAACTCGACGAACTCGCCGGGATGGAACCGATGCTGGCCGCGCTCGCCGACCTGCCCGGCACCGGCACGCCCTCGATCGGCGAGTCGCTGTCCGCCCGGCCGAGCCCACGGCTGGCGGAGAAGCTGGTCGACGAGGTCGCCGAACGCCGCGCCCAGAAGCGCCGGCGCAGCATGTACATGGTCGCGGCCGCGGCGGCGCTGATCGTCGGTGGCCCGCTGGTCTCCGTCGCGGCGACCGGCGGCGAGGACTCCAGCGGCGGCAACCGCACGGTGCAGGCGGTCAGTCCGGCCCAGCAGGCCTTCAAGGGCATGCCCGACCGGGTCACGGCGACCGACCCCAAGACGCAGGTCAGCGGCACGGTGGCGATGCAGGAGAAGGCCTGGGGCACCGACGCGGTCCTGGAGCTCAAGAACGTCAAGGGCCCCGAGAAGTGCTCGCTGATCGCCGTGGGCAAGAACGGCGAGCGGGAGACGCTCAGCAACTGGTCCGTCCCGGACTGGGGCTACGGCCTGCCGAACGCCACCACGGAGCAGGCCAAGAACCCGCTCTACATCCAGGGCGGCGCCGCCTTCGCCCCGAACGAGATCGACCACTTCGAGGTCATGACGTTCGACGGCGATCTGCTGGTGGAGATCGGCGCGTAGCGCGGTACGACGACTGCTGCGAAGCGGTACGACCCGAGCCCCGGGGCCGTCTGGTGACGGACCCGGGGCTCACACGTAGCCTTCAGGGGTCCCCTTCGCGTACGGTGGACGGCTGCCCAGCACGTCAGAAGGGGGCCCGGTGGCCGCTCAGGCTCAACAGGAAGCCGCGCTCGACCCCGCCCAGGACTCCGTACGCGACCGAGAGATCGGCGCGGAGCAGGAGCACCTGGACCGGGTGTACCGCCGCCTGGAGGAGAAGATCCACGAGGCGGAGTTCCTCATGCACGACGCCGCCCAGCGCGGCCACGTCGGCACCCCCGGCGCGCTCGCCGAGCGCGACGCCCAGGTATTCCGGGCAGGCGTCCACCTGAGCCGGCTGAACAACGAGTTCGAGGACTTCCTCTTCGGCCGCATCGACCTGCTGCGAGGCAAGGACGGCAAGAAGGGCCCGGACGGCGCCTACACCGCCGTGGAGCCCGCCGAGGGCGCCGTGCGGCCGGACAACACGGCCGACATCGCCGAGACCCTGCATATCGGCCGCATCGGCGTCCTGGACGAGGACTACGCCCCGCTGGTCATCGACTGGCGGGCGCCCGCGGCCGCGCCCTTCTACCGCTCCACGCCGGTCGACCCCGGCCGGGTGGTGCGCCGCCGGGTCATCCGCTCCAAGGGCCGCCGTGTCCTCGGCGTCGAGGACGACCTGATGCGTCCGGAGCTGAAGGCGTCCCTCGACGGCCACGAGCTGCCCGTCATCGGCGACGGCGCCCTGATGGCCGCCCTCGGCCAGGCCCGCAGCCACACCATGCGGGACATCGTCGCCTCCATCCAGGCCGAGCAGGACCTGGTCATCCGCGCCCCCGCCGCTTCTGTGACCTACGTCGAGGGCGGCCCCGGCACCGGCAAGACCGCCGTCGCCCTGCACCGGGCGGCCTACCTGCTCTACCAGGACCGGCGCCGGTACGCCGGCGGCATCCTGATCGTCTCGCCGACGCCGCTGCTGGTCGCGTACACCGAAGGCGTGCTGCCCTCCCTCGGCGAGGAGGGCCAGGTCGCGATCCGGGCGATCGGCTCGCTCGTCGACGGCGCCGAGGCCGCGCTGTACGACTCCCCGTCCGTGGCCCGCGCCAAGGGCTCCTCCCGCATGCTCAAGGTGCTGCGGAAGGCCGCCCGCGCCACGCTGGAGCTGAACGATTCACCACAGCGCCTGCGCGTCGTGGCCTTCGGCCGCCGCCTCGAACTGGAAGCCGGTGAGCTGGAGCGGATCCGGCGCGCCGCGCTGGGCGGCACGGCCCCGGTCAACCTGCTGCGCCCGCGCGCCCGCAAGCTGCTGCTGGACGCCCTGTGGGAGCGGTCCGGCGCCGCCGGCCGGCACTCGGACCCCGAGCTGGCCGCCGAACTGCGGTCGTCGTTCGACGAGGACATCACCACCGAGGACGACTTCCTCACGTTCCTCGACGCCTGGTGGCCGGAGCTGACCCCGCGCGCGGTCCTCTCGGCCATGGCAGACGAGCGGCGCCTGGGCCGCTGGGCCCGGCGGATCCTGAACCCCGGGGAGGTGCGCAAGGTCGCCCGGTCGCTCAGACGCGACGGCTTCTCCGTGCACGACATCGCCATGCTCGACGAGCTCCAGGCGATCCTCGGCGCCCCCGCCCGCCCGAGGAAGCGGCGCGAACTCGACCCGCTGGACCATCTCACCGGCCTGGAGGAGCTCATGCCGGTGCGGGAGGAGTCGCAGTGGGAGCGGGCCGAGCGGCTGGCGCAGGAGCGCACGGAGTACGCCCACGTCATCGTCGACGAGGCCCAGGACCTCACGCCGATGCAGTGGCGCATGGTCGGCCGTCGCGGCCGGCACGCCACCTGGACGGTCGTCGGCGACCCGGCCCAGTCCTCCTGGTCCGACCCGGACGAGGCGGCCGAGGCCCGCGACGAGGCTCTCGGCACCCGCCCGCGCCGCCGCTTCGAGCTCACGGTCAACTACCGCAACCCTGCTGAGATCGCCGGGCTGGCCGCCAAGGTGCTGGCCCTGGCCATGCCCGGCTCCGAGTCCCCGAGGGCCGTGCGCTCCACGGGGGTGGAGCCGCGTTTCGCCGTCGTCGGCGCGTCCCTGGGCCAGAGCGTGCGCGAGGAGGCGGCCCGGCTGCTGGACCGCGTCGACGGCACGATCGGCGTCGTCGTGGCCATGAACCGGCGCGAGGAGGCCCGCCGCTGGCTGACCGGGCTCGGCGACCGGGTGGTGGCGCTCGGCAGCCTGGAGGCCAAGGGCCTGGAGTACGACGCGACCGTCGTCGTCTCGCCTGCGGAGATCGCCGACGAGTCGCCGGCCGGGCTGCGTGTGCTGTACGTCGCACTCACCCGGGCGACCCAGCAGCTCACGATCGTCTCGGGGGAGCGGGACGAGCCCGACGCGGCCGGGGTGCCGGATCTGCTGAGGGACTGAACCGGATCAACCGGCGGGACGGGAATGGCCGTACGGGATCCGTTTGTTAGCCTTGGCAGTGACACCGGCCCGATCCAAGCCCCCGGGCCCAACCTTCGTCGCTACGAGCGACCACTTGCCGCGAGGCGAGCATGGCGGGTCGGTGTCGCTGAGCGGTGGGAGGCCCACGTCCGACGTGACGTGGGCCTCTTCTCATGTCTGATCGTCTCTCGTATGGTGGAAGAAGCTTTCCGAAGTAGCCCTGTCCGTCGGCGAGCCGGGCTGTTCGCTTGTGAACTAAATGAGCGCAACCCAGGGCGGCTACCGCGTACTCGGCGGTAGGTGCGACGATCGGACGGCAAATCGGCGACACGGTGAAAGCAGAGGAAGTCGGCCATGGCAACGGCGCCCAGCGTCTCCTACTCGATGACCATCCGGTTGGAGGTGCCCGCGAGCGGAACGGCCGTCTCGCAGCTCACCACCGCCGTGGAGTCCTCCGGAGGCTCGGTGACCGGCCTCGACGTCACCGCGTCCGGACACGAGAAACTCCGCATCGACGTCACGATCGCGGCCTCCTCCACGGCGCACGCCGACCAGATCGTCCAGCAGCTGCGTGGCATCGAGGGCGTCACGCTGGGCAAGGTCTCGGACCGTACGTTCCTGATGCACCTCGGTGGCAAGATCGAGATGCAGTCCAAGCACCCCATCCGCAACCGTGACGACCTCTCGATGGTCTACACGCCGGGTGTGGCCCGCGTCTGCATGGCCATCGCCGAGAACCCCGAGGACGCCCGCCGCCTCACCATCAAGCGCAACTCCGTCGCGGTCGTGACGGACGGCAGCGCCGTGCTGGGCCTGGGCAACATCGGCCCGAAGGCCGCGCTGCCCGTCATGGAGGGCAAGGCGGCCCTCTTCAAGCGGTTCGCCGGCATCGACGCCTGGCCGCTGTGCCTGGACACCCAGGACACCGACGCGATCGTCGAGATCGTCAAGGCGATCGCCCCGGGCTTCGCCGGTATCAACCTGGAGGACATCTCCGCCCCCCGCTGCTTCGAGATCGAGGCACGCCTGCGCGAGGCCCTCGACATCCCCGTCTTCCACGACGACCAGCACGGGACGGCGATCGTGGTGCTCGCCGCGCTGACCAACGCGCTGCGCGTCACCGGCAAGGCGATCGAGAACATCCGTGTCGTCATGTCCGGCGCCGGCGCGGCCGGCACGGCGATCCTGAAGCTGCTCATCGCCGCCGGCGTCAAGCACGCCGTCGTCGCCGACATCCACGGTGTCGTGCACGCCGACCGCAAGGACCTGGTCGAGGCCGCCCCGGACTCGCCGCTGCGCTGGATCGCCGACAACACCAACCCCGAGGGCATCACGGGCACCCTGAAGGAGGCCGTGCGCGGCGCGGACGTCTTCATCGGTGTCTCCGCCCCGAACGTGCTCGACGGCCACGACGTGGCCGCCATGGCCGACGACGCGATCGTGTTCGCGCTCGCGAATCCCGACCCCGAGGTCGACCCGGCAATCGCCCGTCAGACCGCGGCAGTTGTGGCCACCGGCCGCTCCGACTTCCCGAACCAGATCAACAACGTGCTGGTCTTCCCCGGCGTCTTCCGCGGCCTGCTGGACGCGCAGTCCCGCACCGTCAACACGGAGATGATGATCGCGGCCGCGAAGGCGCTGGCGGACGTCGTCACCGAGGACGAGCTCAACCCGAACTACATCATCCCGAGCGTGTTCAACGACAAGGTCGCGGGCGCGGTCGCGGGTGCGGTGCGGGAGGCCGCGAAGGCGGTCGGGGCGGCCCCGGCCGACTCGTCCGCGCTCTGACCCCGGCGCTCGTCGCTCCGGCCCCGACGCCGGGCTGTGAGGATCACCACGGCCGGCCCGCGGACCGGCGCGTCGCGGGACGTCGTGACCCTGGCCGCCCTCTAGGGTGGGCGGCTAGGGCCTGTCCGGAGGCCGGGTCCGCGGGACCGGCCCCTGGTCAGTGGCGCTTTTCGTGTGACTCCCAAGGGTGTTCTCACGACTCCTGCGGGTGCCGGATTGGCATTCCCGCCGCAGGTGGGGGCAGGATGCGTCCCTGGGCGCGAGCGTCTGACGACGGACCCGGGTCCGGGGCCGTCCGAGGACCCTGGCAGCATCGGCTTCGCTGTGCCCGATATGCGGCTCCGCCGCGTGGCACGCCTCAATGGCAAGAAGAACACGGGAGTAACAACATGAACCGCAGTGAGCTGGTGGCCGCGCTGGCCGACCGCGCCGAGGTGACCCGCAAGGACGCCGACGCCGTGCTGGCCGCGTTCGCCGACGTCGTCGGCGAGATCGTCTCCAAGGGCGACGAGAAGGTCACCATCCCCGGCTTCCTGACCTTCGAGCGCACCCACCGTGCCGCTCGTACCGCGCGCAACCCGCAGACCGGTGACCCGATCCAGATCCCGGCCGGTTACAGCGTGAAGGTCTCCGCGGGCTCCAAGCTCAAGGAAGCCGCGAAGGGCAAGTAAGCGCGCAGACGCCGCGCCGGATCAGCGCCGCGGGGCGGCCGCGGGTCTGTTGTGGCCTGTCGCGTAGTTCCCCGCGTCCCTTGAGGGCGTGGCAGCACAACGCCGATGGGGCGGCCACCCGGTCTCGGGTGGCCGCCCCATCGGCGTACCGCTGTGCCCGCCGTCAGCCGAGCGGCTTGCCCGGCAGCTCCACCTTGGCGCCGAGCTCCACGAGCTTCTCCATGAAGTTCTCGTAGCCGCGGTTGATGAGCTCGATGCCGTGCACCCGGGACGTGCCCTGGGCGGCCAGCGCGGCGATGAGGTACGAGAAGCCGCCGCGCAGGTCGGGGATGACCAGGTCGGCGCCCTGGAGGCGGGTGGGGCCGCTCACGACCGCCGAGTGCAGGAAGTTGCGCTGGCCGAAGCGGCAGTTCGAGCCGCCGAGGCACTCGCGGTAGAGCTGGATGTGGGCGCCCATCTGGTTGAGCGCGGAGGTGAAGCCGAGACGGGACTCGTAGACCGTCTCGTGGATGATGGACAGGCCCGTGGCCTGGGTGAGGGCCACGACCAGCGGCTGCTGCCAGTCCGTCTGGAAGCCCGGGTGGACGTCCGTCTCCAGGGCGATGGACTTCAACTGGCCGCCGGGGTGCCAGAAACGGATGCCCTCGTCGTCGATCTCGAAGGCCCCGCCCACCTTCCGGTAGGTGTTGAGGAACGTCATCATGGACCGCTGCTGCGCGCCCCGGACGTAGATGTTGCCCTCGGTCGCCAGCGCCGCGGACGCCCAGGAGGCGGCCTCCAGCCGGTCCGGGAGGGCTCGGTGGGTGTAGCCGCCGAGCTGGTCCACACCGGTGATGCGGATGGTCCGGTCGGTGTCCATCGCGATGATGGCGCCCATTTTCTGCAGGACGCAGATCAGGTCCTCGATCTCCGGCTCCACGGCCGCGTTCGCGAGCTCCGTGACGCCCTCCGCGAGGACGGCGGTCAGCAGCACCTGCTCGGTCGCGCCGACGGACGGGTACGGCAGCGAGATCTTCGTACCGCGCAGCCGCTGCGGGGCCTCCAGGTACTGACCGTCCGCCCGCTTCTCGATCGTCGCGCCGAACTGCCGCAGCACGTCGAAGTGGAAGTCGATGGGCCGGCCGCCGATGTCGCAGCCGCCGAGGCCGGGGATGAACGCGTGGCCGAGGCGGTGAAGAAGGGGGCCGCAGAAGAGGATCGGGATGCGGCTCGACCCCGCGTGGGCATCGATGTCGGCGACGTTGGCGCTCTCCACCCGCGTCGGGTCGAGCACCAGTTCGCCCGGCTCCTCGCCCGGACGCACCGACACGCCGTGCAGCTGGAGCAGACCGCGGACCACACGGACGTCACGGATGTCCGGGACGTTGCGCAGCCGACTCGGAGCACTGCCGAGCAGGGCGGCGACCATGGCCTTCGGTACGAGGTTCTTCGCACCGCGGACACGGATCTCGCCCTCCAGCGGGGTGCCGCCGTGGACAAGCAGGACATCGTCGTTGACGGTCATGTATCTCGCGTTCCGATGAGTTGGGCAAGGGCCGGAGAGACAGAGTAATCGCCGACGACCCCCCTGCCGTAAGCCCGAGGACCGCTCAGCCCTGTCATAGCTCTGTCACAACACGAACCGTTCCGTACCGGGCACATGGGGTCACGAAGGCCCGCCGGACGGGCGGCCGTGCGCCGGGGACGCTTCCGTCCGCCTGAGCTGCGTTCACTCCCGTCGCCGGATTGACTCCCCACGTGAGGGGAAGTTGCGGGATCATGTCTGGCATGACCGAGGTGTCCTCGCTCACAGGGCGGCTGCTCGTGGCCACCCCCGCCCTGGCGGACCCGAACTTCGACCGTGCGGTCGTGCTGCTTCTCGACCACGACGAGGAGGGCTCGCTCGGTGTCGTCCTCAACCGGCCGACTCCGGTGGGTGTCGGCGACATCCTGGAGGGCTGGGCGGAGCTGACCGGTGAGCCCGGGGTCGTCTTCCAGGGCGGCCCGGTCTCGCTGGACTCCGCACTGGGTGTGGCGGTCATCCCCGGCGGCGCGTCCGGCGACGTCGCCCCGCTCGGCTGGCGGCGCGTGCACGGCGCGATCGGCCTGGTCGACCTGGAGGCCCCGCCCGAGCTGCTGGCCTCCGCCCTCGGCTCGTTGAGAATCTTCGCCGGGTACGCCGGATGGGGCCCGGGCCAGCTCGAGGACGAACTGGTCGAGGGCGCCTGGTACGTCGTGGAGTCCGAGCCCGGCGACGTCTACTCGCCGTTCCCCGAACGGCTCTGGCGCGAGGTGCTGCGCCGCCAGCGCAGCGAGCTCGCGATGGTGGCCACGTACCCCGACGATCCCTCGCTCAACTGACGGGCCTCCTTCGCGCAACCGTTGCCTGTCGGCTTCAGTACCCTTGGCCGTATGAGCACTCTCGAGCCCGAGCGCGGGACTGGTACGGGGACACTCGTAGAGCCCACGCCGCAGACTTCCCACGGTGACGGTGACCACGAGCGCTTCGCCCACTACGTCCAGAAGGACAAGATCATGGCGAGCGCACTCGACGGTACGCCCGTCGTGGCGCTGTGCGGCAAGGTCTGGGTGCCGGGCCGCGACCCGAAGAAGTACCCCGTGTGTCCCATGTGCAAGGAGATCTACGAGTCCATGGGCGCCGGCGGAGACGACAAGGGCAAGGGCGGCAAGGGCGGCGACAAGTAGCTGTCCGACCGTTTCCTGAGTGATGTCCGGGAGGCCCCCGGGGCGCGCTGCGGCGTGACCCGGGGGCCTTCTCGTCCTGTACCGCCGTCATGTCGCGCGTTCATGTCACGAAGTGGTTGAGACCTCTTGTGGACATGTTCATGTAGTTCATAACCTCCGGCTTGTTGTTGTGCAGAGCGAAACCGTCATTGCATATGTTGCAACGGCATGCTGCGACACCCCGCGGAGGCACTCCATGAAGCTGTCCGTCCGACTGGCCGCCGTCGCGGTCGTCCTGGTCACCGCCGCCTGCGCCCCGCAGACGTCGGGCGACTCCGGCTCCGGCAAGGACGAGCAGTCCGGAACGTTGCGCGTCTGGCTGTTCCAGGAGGTGAACAACAAGCCGAAGGAGCAGGTCGTCCAGTCCGTGGTCGACGGCTTCGAGAAGGCGCACGAGGGCACCGAGGTCACCGTCGAGTACATCCCGGTCGAGACCCGCGCGCAGCGCATCAAGGCCGCCTTCAACGACCCCAAGAGCGCCCCCGACGTCATCGAGTACGGCAACACCGACACCGCCGGCTATGTGAAGGACGGCGGCCTGGAGGACGTCACCAAGGACTTCACCTCCTGGAGCGAGGCCAAGGACACTGACCCGACCGCCAAGCAGTCGGTGACGGTGGACGGCAAGATCTACGGCACCCCCTACTTCGTGGGCGTACGCGCCCTGTACTACCGGACCGACGTCTTCGACGAACTCGGCCTCGACGTGCCGAAGTCGCAGGCCGAGCTGATCGAGACGGCGCGGCGGATCCGAGCCGCCCAGCCCGACCTGTACGGCCTCGCGGTGGGCGGTGCCTACACGTACGGCGCGATGCCGTTCATCTGGGCCAACGGCGGCGAACTGGCCACCGGCAAGGGCGGCTCGTACGCCTCCGCCATCGACAGCGCGGAAGCGCGCAAGGGCATCGAGGCGTACACCTCGCTCTTCGGCGACGACAACTGCCCGGCCGCCAAGTGCGCGGGCATGACCGGCAACGACACCATCACCGCGTTCGCCTCGGGCAAGGCGGGCATGGCGATCGGCGGCGACTTCAGCCACCAGGCCGTGGAGGCCGGGGCGGTGAAGGGCAAGTACGCGGTGGTGCCGCTGCCTGGAGTGGCCTCCGGCTCGATCGCGCCCGCGTTCGCGGGCGGCAACAACATCGGCGTACTGAAGAGCACCTCGCACCGCACCCTGGCCGTCGACCTGATGCAGCGGCTCGCCTCCAAGCGGACGCAGGGTGAACTTTTCGACGCGATGGGCTTCCTGCCGACCTTCACGGACGTGCGCGGCCAGGTGGCCGGGCGTGAGCCCTTCGTGAAGCCGTTCGTCGAGACGCTGGCCGCGGAGACGAAGTTCGTGCCGGCCTCGCCGGCCTGGGCGCAGATCGACTCCTCGCTCGTGCTGCCGACGATGTTCCAGGAGATCGTCAGCGGCAAGAAGGACGTCGGCGCCGCCGCGGGGGACGCGGCGGAGAAGATGGACGCGGCGTTCGGCTCCGCCGGATGACGCCGGTGACGCCTGGCAGTTCGGGTGTCGCGGCTCGTGGGTGGCTGCGGGTCGGTGGGGGCTTGTCGCGCGGTTCCCCGCGCCCCTCTCGGCACGGGGGTGTGCCTTGGCTGTACCTTGCGCCGGCGCTCGTCGTCGTCGCCGGGCTGCTCGTCTACCCCGTCTACCAACTGGGGCTGATCTCCTTCCTGGAGTACACCCAGGCCCAGGTCAGTGGTGGCGAGCCGACCTCGTTCCAGGGGTTGGGGAACTACACGCGGCTCTTCGGTGACGAGCAGTTCTGGCAGGTGCTGCTGGCCACCGTGGTCTTCGCGGCCGCCTGCGTCCTCGCCACGCTCGCCGTGGGCTGCGCGCTGGCCGTGCTGCTCACGCGCGTGCGGGCGGTGCCGCGGCTCGCGCTGATGCTGGCCGCGCTGGGCGCGTGGGCGACCCCGGCGGTCACCGGCTCCACGGTCTGGCTGCTCCTGTTCGACCCGGACTTCGGTCCGGTCAACCGGATCCTCGGGCTCGGCGACCACTCGTGGACGTACGGCCGGTTCAGCGCCTTCTTCCTCGTCCTGCTCGAAGTGGTGTGGTGCTCCTTCCCGTTCGTGATGGTCACGGTGTACGCCGGCATCCGCGCCGTCCCCACGGAGGTGCTGGAGGCCGCGGCGCTGGACGGCGCCTCGCAGTGGCGGATCTGGCGCTCCGTGCTGGCGCCGATGCTCCGCCCCATCCTGGTGATCGTCACCATCCAGTCGATCATCTGGGACTTCAAGGTCTTCACACAGATCTACGTCATGACGAACGGCGGCGGCATCGCGGGACAGAACCTGGTCCTGAACGTCTACGCCTACCAGCAGGCGTTCGCCTCCTCGCAGTACAGCCTCGGCTCGGCGATCGGCGTCGTCATGCTGCTGATCCTGCTCGCGGTGACGCTCGTGTATCTGCGGCTGCTGCGCAGGCAGGGGGAAGAGCTGTGAATCTTCTGAGCGGTCTGGTGCGCAGGCCGTGGCGGACGGCTGCCGAGGCGGCGGCGCTGCTGATCGCGGTGGTGGTCGCCTTCCCCCTCTACTGGATGGTGCTGAGCGCCTTCAAACCGGCCGGGGAGATCGAGTCGGCGACCCCTCGGCCGTGGACCCTGACCCCGTCCCTGGATTCCTTCCGGCGGGTCTTCGGGCAGCAGGAATTCGGCCGGTACTTCGTCAACAGTCTCGTCGTCGCCTGCACCGTCGTGATCGTCTCGGCACTGATCGCGTTTCTCGCCGCGACGGCCGTGACGCGATTCCGGTTCCGCTTCCGGACCACCCTGCTGATCATGTTCCTGGTGGCCCAGATGGTGCCCGTGGAGGCGCTGACGATCCCCCTGTTCTTCCTCATGCGGGACTTCGGCCAGCTGAACACACTGGGCGCGCTGATCCTGCCGCACATCGCCTTCTCCCTGCCCTTCGCGATCTGGATGCTGCGGGGGTTCGTGAAAGCGGTGCCGGAGGCGCTGGAGGAGGCGGCGTACATCGACGGGGCGAGCCGGGCGCGATTCCTGTGGCAGATCCTTTTCCCGCTGGTCTTCCCGGGGCTGGTGGCCACGAGCGTGTTCTCCTTCATCTCGGCCTGGAACGACTTCCTGTTCGCCAAGTCCTTCATCATCAGTGACACTTCGCAGTCCACGCTGCCGATGGCGTTGCTGGTCTTCTACAAGCCGGAGGAACCGGACTGGGGCGGCGTGATGGCGGCGTCCACGGTGATGACGATTCCGGTGCTGGTGTTCTTCGTGCTGGTGCAGCGCCGGCTCGTGTCGGGGCTTGGTGGAGCGGTAAAGGACTGACATGAGTGAACTGATTCCGGCGCCCCGCGCCGTCGAGGGCCCGTCCCCGTGCGGAGTCCCCCTGGACCGGGACACCACCCTGTGGGCCGCGCCGGGCACGCAGACGACGGAACGCTGGCTGCGGGCCACGCTCGGCGCGGCCCTCGGGCTGCCGCTGCGCCCCGCCCCGGAGGACGGCCGAGGGGGCGTACGTCTGCTGCTCGACGACTCGCTGAAGCCGGAGGCGTACCGGCTGAGCGCCACCGCCGACCGGGGCGTGGAGATCCGTGGCGGTGACCCGGCAGGTGTCTTCTGGGGCGCGCAGACACTGCGTCAACTGCTCGGCCCGGACGCCTTCCGGCGCGCACCCGTCCGGCCGGGCCACACCCCCGGCATCGCGCACCAGATCATCGAGGACTCACCTCGATTCCGCTGGCGCGGTCTCATGCTCGACGTGGCCCGGCACTTCATGCCGAAGGACGGTGTGCTGCGTTACCTGGATCTGATGGCCGCCCACAAACTCAACGTCTTCCACTTCCATCTGACGGACGACCAGGGCTGGCGTCTGGAGATCCAGCGGTACCCGAGGCTGACCGAGGTCGGCTCCTGGCGGACCCGCACCAAATTCGGCCACCGGGCCTCGCCGTTGTGGGAGGAGAAGCCGCACGGCGGCTACTACACCCAGGACGACATCCGGGAGATCGTCGCCTACGCCGCCGAGCGGCATATCACCGTCGTCCCGGAAATCGACGTACCGGGGCACTCGCAGGCCGCCATCGCCGCGTATCCGGAACTCGGCAACACCGACGTCGTCGCGTCCGCCACGGCAGGGGACACCGCCCTCTCCGTCTGGGACGACTGGGGGGTCTCCCCGAACGTCCTCGCCCCTGCCGACAACACCCTGCGCTTCTACGAAGGGGTGTTCGAGGAAGTCCTCGATCTGTTTCCCTCGGAGTTCATTCACGTCGGCGGTGACGAATGCCCGAAGGACCAGTGGCGGCGTTCGCCCGCCGCGCGGGCCCGGATCAGGGAACTGGGGCTGGCCGATGAGGACGAGTTGCAGTCCTGGTTCATCGGCCACTTCGACACCTGGCTCTCCGCGCGCGGGCGCCGGCTCATCGGCTGGGACGAGATCCTGGAGGGCGGACTCGCGGCGGGGGCGACGGTGTCCTCATGGCGCGGCTACGCGGGCGGGATCGCCGCCGCGCGGGCCGGTCACGACGTCGTGATGTGCCCCGAGCAGCAGGTCTACCTTGATCACCGGCAGGCCGACGGCGCGGACGAACCCGTACCGATCGGCTATGTGCGCACCCTGGAGGACGTCTACCGTTTCGAGCCCGTTCCGCCGCAGCTCACCGAGGCCGAGGCCGGTCGTGTGCTGGGCACGCAGGCCAACGTGTGGACCGAGGTGATGGAGGACCAGGCCCGCGTGGACTACCAGGCCTTCCCGAGGCTCGCCGCCTTCGCCGAGGTCGCCTGGAGCGCCCTGCCCGCCCCGGCGGAACGGGACTTCGCCGGCTTCGAACGCCGGATGGCCGCCCACTACCGGCGACTTGACGCCTTGGGCGTCGCCTACCGGCCGCCCGCCGGGCCACGGCCCTGGCAGCGCCGCCCCGGGGTGCTCGGCCGCCCGATCGAGGGGGCGCCGCCGAACAGGTAGGCCCCGGCGCGAAAAGCGGGCAGGCCTCGAACAGGCGGGAAAAAAAGCGGACAAGGGTCACCGAAGAGTGGCAATCTCCTGCTGGCCGGCGATGCGCGTCGATGTACGTACAAATCGGGCCATCTCCCCGATGAGGTGGGCGAATGTCTCCTAGCGGACCCCCGTCTTCGGGTCCTGCGAAGATGTGCCAGAGTTGCCACGTCCGCCCTGTCGGCACGTACCGTACGGCCACACAGGCGGGACCAGGTGGGGCAGCGGGAAGGGGCAGCCGGTTTGACCACGCACGCACCGCAGGCGGGGCAGGCCGTCACGCTGCCCGCAACGCTGGACGAGGCCGTGGCGGCGCTCACCGCCATGCCCGCCGCCGTGCCCGTGGCCGGCGGCACCGATCTGATGACCTCGGTCAACTCCGGTCAGCTAAGGCCCGCCGCACTGGTCGGCCTCGGCCGGATCAGCGAGATCCGCGGCTGGCAGTACCAGGACGGCCACGCCCTGCTCGGTGCCGGCCTCACCCACGCGCGGATGGGCCGCCCCGACTTCGCCGCCCTCATCCCGGCGCTCGCCGCCGCCGCGCGCGCCGCGGGCCCGCCGCACATCCGCAACGCCGGCACCCTGGGCGGCAACATCGCCACCGCGGCCCCCACGGGCGACGCGCTGCCCGTACTGGCGGCCCTGGAGGCGGCGCTGGTCATCGCGGGCCCGGGCGGAGCCCGCCGGGAGATCCCGGTGTCGCATCTGCTGGCGGGCGTGGAGATGCTCCGTGCCGGTGAACTCATCGGGTACGTGCGCGTGC
>NZ_JBFBJT010000097.1:0-28554 GCF_040686175.1 Streptomyces sp. NPDC086077
AGCCGCCGATGCCGATGTTGACGACATTGCGGATCCGCCGGCCGGTGTGCCCGGTCCACTCGCCCGAGCGGACACGGCCGGCGAAACCGGCCATCCTGTCCAGCACGGCGTGCACGCCCGGCACGACGTTCTCGCCGTCGACCTCGACCACCGCGTCCCGGGGCGCGCGCAGCGCGGTGTGCAGCACGGCCCGGTCCTCGGTGGTGTTGATCTTCTCGCCGCGGAACATGGCGTCCCGCAGCCCGAAGACGTCCGTGGCCGCCGCCAGTTCGCGCAGCAGCCGCAGCGTCTCGTCGGTGACGAGGTGCTTGGAGTAGTCGATGAACAGATCACCGACCTGGAGCGTGTAGCCCGAGCCCCGCCCGGGGTCCGTCGCGAACAGATCCCGCAGATGGGTGTCCGCGAACTCCTCACGGTGCTTGGCCAGAGCGGTCCACTCGGATGTCTGATTCAGCCTGGTACGGCCGTCTGCGTTCATGGTCCCAACCTAGTTGATCAGGGGTGGACGTGAGCTGTCGTCGCGTCGTCGTGCCGTGCAACAACAGGTACGTCCCCCGCGACCGCAGGTGTCAGCGACCCGGGGACCAAGCGGATCCGGTAGGGGACCAAGCGGATCCGGTAGGGGACCAAGCGGATCCGGCCGGGCACCGCACGGTGCCCGGCCGGGTCCAACTTCTAGATCTCGCCCCGCAGTTTGGCGAGCGCCTCGGCGAGGATCGCCTCGCCGTCCGCGTCGCTGCGACGCTCCCGCACATAGGCGAGGTGTGTCTTGTAGGGCTCGGTGCGCGGCGGGTCCGGGGGGTTGTCCCGGTCCTGACCGGCAGGGAAGCCGCAGCGCGGGCAGTCCCAGGTGTCGGGAACCTGCGCGTCGCTGGCGAAGCTGGGCTGCGTCTCGTGCCCGTTGGAGCACCAGAAGGAGATGCGCAGTCGGGGCGCGGACTCGCCCCGCTCGGCCTCGCCCATCGGCCCCGCCCCGACCCGGCTTCCTCGGATCGCGTTGCCACTTGCCACGGTCGTAACTCCCTGCGTGATGGTGCCGCAAAGCGAGTCGGCGTTTCGCTTCGCTGCGAGCGCCTCAGTCTACGTAAGGCCCAACGCGCGTCCAGTGTTCGGAGTTACAACCCCCCACGTAGACGCAAGCCCCATGATAGGCCGCGCTCAGCTGCGCGTACCGAACATGGGGCGTTACGTGCGAAACGCGTGGGCGGTTCAGTTGTTGATCTTCATCATGATGCCCAGCACGACGATGCACGCGAACCACAGCAGACCGACCACCAGGGTGATCCGGTCGAGGTTGCGCTCGGCGACGGAGGAGCCGCCGACGGACGACTGCATGCCGCCACCGAACATGTCGGAGAGGCCGCCGCCCTTCCCCTTGTGCATCAGCACCAGCAGCATCAGCAGCAGGCTGAAGACGATCAGGGCGATCGAGAACCCCAAAACCACGGCTGGACCAACTTCCTCGGAAACGGATGAACGACGGGGGCACAGCGTTTACAGCCATGCCCCCGCAAGGGTACGACGGATCGCCGCTACCGCCTACTCACTGATCGGCTCAGTGATCGGCACAGTGGCCGACTCACTGGTCGCGGAAGCGCACGATCTTGACGAACTCGTCCGCGTCCAGCGAGGCACCGCCGACCAGCGCGCCGTCGATGTCGGCCTGCGCCATGATCTCGGCCACGTTCCCGGACTTCACTGAGCCGCCGTACTGGATGCGGACCTTGTCGGCCACGTCCTGCGTGTACAGCTCGGCGATCTTGCCACGGATGGCGGCGCAGACCTCCTGGGCGTCCCCGGCGCCGCAGACCTTGCCGGTGCCGATGGCCCACACCGGCTCGTAGGCGACCACGATCGTCTCGGCCTGCTCGGCCGGGAGGCCCTTCAGACCGCCCTCGACCTGGGCCAGGGTGTGCGTGACGTGGTTGCCCGCCTCGCGCACCTCCAGCTCCTCGCCGACACACATGATCGGCGTCAGGTCGTGCTTGAAGGCGGCCTTGACCTTGGCGTTCACCATCTCGTCGGTCTCGCCGTGGTACTGACGGCGCTCGCTGTGGCCGATCGCCACGAAGGTGCACTTCAGCTTGGCCAGCATGGAGCCGGAGATCTCACCGGTGTACGCGCCGGAGTCGTGGGCCGAGAGGTCCTGGGCGCCGTACTTGATCTTCAGCTTGTCGCCGTCGACCAGGGTCTGCACGGAGCGCAGGTCGGTGAAGGGCGGCAGGACGGCGACATCGACGGCCTCGTAGTCCTTGTCGGCCAGGGCGAAGGCGAGCTTCTGGACGTGGGCGATGGCCTCGAGGTGGTTGAGGTTCATCTTCCAGTTGCCCGCCATCAGCGGCGTGCGCGTGCTCATTGAGGTCAGTCCTCCAGTGCGGCGAGGCCGGGGAGCGTCTTGCCCTCGAGGTATTCGAGGGAGGCGCCGCCACCGGTCGAGATGTGATCGAATTTTCCGCCAGAAGCCGTCTCGTCGAAGCCCAGGGTGCGCACGGCGGCCGCGGAGTCGCCGCCGCCGACCACCGTGAAGCCCGGGGAGTCGATGAGCGCCTGGGCGACCGCCTTGGTGCCCTCGGCGTAGTCGGGGTGCTCGAAGACGCCCATGGGGCCGTTCCAGAAGACGGTGGCGGCGTCCACGAGCTTCGAGGCGTACAGCTTGCGGGTCTCCGGACCGATGTCCAGGCCCTCCTGGTCGGCCGGGATGGCGTCCGCGGCGACGGTCGTGGGGTTGGCCGGCGCCTTGGTCTTCAGGTCCGGGAACTCGGGGGCGACCAGGACGTCCACCGGCAGGACCAGCTCGACGCCGTTCTTCTCGGCCCGCTCCATGTACTCCTTGACGACCGGGACCTGGTCCTCCTGGAGCAGGGAGATGCCGACCTCGTGGCCCTTGGCCTTCAGGAAGGTGTACGCCATGCCGCCGCCGATGAGCAGGCGGTCGGCCTTGCCGAGCAGTTGGTCGATCACGGCGAGCTTGTCGGAGACCTTCGCGCCGCCGAGGGCGACGACGTAGGGCCGCTCGACGTCGTCGGTGAGCTTCCTCAGGACGCCGACCTCGGTGGCGATCAGGTAGCCGGCGTAGTGCGGCAGCCGGGCCGGGAGGTCGAAGACCGAGGCGTGCTTGCGGTGCACCGCGCCGAAGCCGTCGCCGACGTAGACGTCGGCGAGGGTGGCGAGCTGGTCCGCGAAGGCGGCGCGCTCGGCGTCGTCCTTGCTCGTCTCGCCGGCGTTGAAGCGCAGGTTCTCGATCACCGCCACCTGGCCGTCGGCGAGGGAGCCGACGGTGGCCTGTGCGGAGTCGCCGACCGTGTCGGTGGCGAACTGGACCTCGCTGCCGAGCAGTTGACCGAGCCGTGCGGCGGCCGGGGCGAGCGAGAAGGCAGGGTCCGGGGCACCCTTGGGGCGGCCAAGGTGCGAGGCGACGACCACGCGGGCGCCCGCCCCGGCCAGCGCCTTGACGGTGGGCAGCACGGCGCGGATGCGGCCGTCGTCGGTGATGGTGGTGCCGTCCAGCGGCACGTTGAGGTCGGCGCGGACGAAGACCCGCTTGCCGGCCACGCCGTCCGAAAGAAGCTCGTCGATCGTCTTCATGAAGGGGCTCCTGGGAAGGGCTCTCGATACGAGTGGGCTGGTCGATCTGTACGCGAGTCAGGGCTCGGGCAGCGCGGCGTGCGCTGCCCGAGCCCTGCCCTCACATCAAGATGCCTGCGAAAAGCTGCTCAGAGCTGGTTGCCGACGAAGACCGTGAGGTCGACGAGGCGGTTCGAGTAGCCCCACTCGTTGTCGTACCAACCGAGGATCTTCACCGTGTTGCCCTCCTGGACCATGGTCAGGGAGGAGTCGAAGGTGCAGGAAGCCGGGTCGCTGACGATGTCCGAGGAGACGATCTCGTCCTCGGTGTAGGCCAGGTAGCCCTTGAGGTCGCCGTCCTCGGAGGCCTTCTTGAACGCGGCGTTGACCTCGTCCTTGGTGACCTCGCGCTGCAGGGTCACGACCAGGTCGGTGGCCGAGCCGGTCGGGACCGGGACGCGCATCGCGATACCGTCCAGCTTGCCCTTGAGCTGCGGCAGGACCAGGGCGGTGGCCTTGGCGGCACCCGTCGTGGTCGGGATGATGTTCTCGGCGGCGGCACGGGCACGCCGCAGGTCCTTGTGCGGGAAGTCCAGGATGCGCTGGTCGTTCGTGTACGCGTGGACCGTCGTCATCAGACCCTTGACGATGCCGAAGTTCTCGTCGAGCACCTTCGCCATCGGCGCCACACAGTTGGTGGTGCAGGAGGCGTTGGAGATGACGTGGTGGTTCGCCGGGTCGTACTTGTCCTGGTTGACGCCCATCACGATGGTGATGTCCTCGTCCTTGGCCGGGGCCGAGATGAGGACCTTCTTCGCACCACCCGCGAGGTGCTTGGCGGCGTCGTCCTTCTTGGTGAAGATGCCGGTCGACTCGATGACGATGTCGACGCCCAGCTCGCCCCACGGGATGTCCGCGGGGTTGCGCTCGGAGAGCACCTTGATGGTGTGGCCGTCCACGGTGATCGTGTCGGCGGTGTGCGTCACCTCGTGCTTGAGACGGCCCAGGATGGTGTCGTACTTGAGCAGGTGAGCGGTGGTCGCGGTGTCACCCAGGTCGTTGACAGCCACGATCTCGATGTCAGCACCCTGCTCCAGCAGCGCGCGGAAGTAGTTACGACCGATGCGGCCAAAGCCGTTGATGCCTACGCGGATCGTCACGAACCGATCTCCTCGTTGGTACGCCGGCCGTTGATGCCGGCGAGCTGTATGGGATGTCCCCGACCGCCTACGACCCTACCTCCCCGCAGGCCCTCTGGTGACATCGAGATGGCCCATACACGGCAGGGCGGCCCGTACCAGCCAGTAGGGGTACGGACCGCCCCGGCCGTGCGACCGGATCACCCGATTTGACTACGGGCGGTGAGCGGTCGTCGACCTGGTGTTCAGCGGTCGAGCGCGGCGAGTGCCTCGCCGATCAGCTCGCGGCGGTCGGCCGCCTCGGTGACGTGTTCCAGACCGAAACCGAGCAGCACCGTGTCCTGCGCGGTCACCGCTCCATATGTAGTGAACAGTTCGCCCGACAGGCCCCAGTCCGTGACCACCGCCGGGCTGCCCGCCGGAGGCCCGGCGGTGGTCCAGGCGCCGAGCGAGGTCTCGAACCCGTCGGTCTGTCCCGCCGTACCGCCGATGACGACGGCGGCGTTGTCGGCGAGGACGCCGTGGCCGCCGGAGCCGGGGTCGGTGATGTAGCTGAGGGAGACCTCGACCGTCTTCCCGGCGTAGGCGGAGAGGTCGAACTCGACCTCCTGCCAGCCGTCGGCGGCACCGGTGAAGCTGTTCCACGCGCCGCTGGTCCCGGAGGGTGTGCAGCCGTCCGCGCCGAGGGTCAGGTACCGCTGGAGCGCCGGGTGCGCCTGGAGGAAGAAGCCGGCCTCGCACTCGGTCGGTACGGCGGTGCCGGTGGCGCCGTTCTTCTCCGGGAGCGTGGTCCAGTCGTCGGCCCCGGCCGTGTGCGCCTCCAGCACGGCATGGTCGTAGCCGGCCTCGGTGTCCCACAGCAGCCGGGTGCGCAGGGTGGGAGCGTCGGCCGCGGTCACCGAGGTGAGGTCGACGGTGCGGGTCAGGCGGTTCCAGGCGTAGTCGGAGTGCGTGACGGCCGCCATGGACGCGCCCTCGTACGGGCCGTACGGGTTGACGGTCCCCGGGTACCGGCCCGCGCCCTCGCTCGCGAACTGCGGGAACGTCGCCACGGGCAGGGTGTCGGAGGTGACGCCGAAGGATCCGGCGGTGTTCAGCGGGTTGCCGGGCGCGTCGCCGAGCGGGGCGGTGACGCCGCCGAGGGCGCCGGCCCCGGTGAAGCCGGTGACGGCCGGGAGGGACGTGCGGGTGTAGGCGCCCAGGTAGTACTGGCTGAAGTCGTTCGACAGGGTGCCCCCGCCGAGGTCGACGGAGCCGCCGGCCGTCTCGCCCGCCTCGATCAGCCTGCCGCCCTCGTTGAGGAAGGCGCGCAGCTGAAGCTGGGTGGCGACTCCCGGGCGCACGGCACCGGTGTGGTGGACGACCGTGTCGAAGTGCGCCAGCACACCGAGCGCGTCCGGTGCGCCCTGGGTGGCGACGTCCCAGACGGCGGCCCGCTCCCCGTTGGCCCTCAGCGCGTCGACGTACTTCTGCGCGTGGGTCGCGGCCGCGCCCTCCTCGGCGACGACGAGGACGTCGGCACGGGGCCGTTCGGCGATCGTGTAGGTGAAGCGCTCGCTCGTGGTGGCCCTCCCGGACCGCGTCTCGCCGGAGAACCAGACCTCGACCTTGTCCCCGGGCACGCCGTCGGCGACCTTCGCCCGGTACTCGTCGAAGTAGAGGTTGTCCTCACCGCCGTACGTCTCGCCGCCCTTCCAGGGCCGCAGCCGCATGTCGTGCGTACGGCCGCCGTTGACGCGGTACTTGAGCTCCTTGTCGCGCACGGACTTCCGTGCGACGACGGAGACCTCCTGGTCGGCGCCGCGCGAGTACGACGTCGTGAACGCCGCCGGGGTGAAGTCGGGCGCGTCCACGCCGACCGAGGACCTGGGCCGGTCGGGCCGCGCGGCGGACTCGGCGACGGAGAGCGCGAAGGGGACGTTCTTGATGAACTCCTGCTGGATCAGCTTCTCGTCGTCCGGGAAGGTGAAGATCGACTCGCAGTCGGCCGGGTTCCAGGCGTCGTCGGGGTCGACGTTCGACGCGGTCTGGCAGGTGGACATCTCCGGGGTGAACATCGCGGTGCCGTGGACGTTGGCCGCGTGGCCGTCCGCCTCGCCGTTGGTGGTGTACAGCTCGGAGGAGAGCTGCGGGTGGTAGCCGGGGATCGCCGAGTTGTCCGGCGTACCGGCGAGGGACTTGTAGAGGACGTCGTCGGGGGTCGGGGTGGCGACCTGCCAGCCGACGCCGTAGAGCAGGAGTTCGGCGGCGGAGTGGTAGTTGATGCCGTACTCGAAGCCGATCCGCCGTTCGAAGGCGTCCAGCGCCTTGGTCTCGGGCTCGGAGTTCGGGCCGGGGCCGCGGTAGGTCTGGCTCGTGGGCTGGGGGGACGAACCCTCGTCGTCGTAGCCCCACTTGTAGGCGAAGTTGCGATTGAGGTCGACGCCGTCGCCGATGGTGTGGGCGCCGTCGCCGTTGTTGTCGCGCATGTTCTTGCGCCACTGGCGGTCGCCGTCGGCGTGGTGCGTCCAGTCGTAACCGTCGGGGTTGGCCGAGAGGACGAACCACAGTTCGGTGGTGTCGACGATCTTCTTGACGCGCTTGTCGGTGGAGTAGTTGTCGAGGTAGTGGTGCATCAGCCGCCGGGTCATCTCCGGCGTGATCCACTCGCGCGCGTGCTGGTTGGAGACGTAGAGGACGGAGGGCTTGACGCCGTCCTTGGTCCTCTTGGCGTTCTTGGTGAGCTTGAGGGCGAGGATGTCCTGGCCCTGAAGGGTCTTGCCGATGGAGACGACCTTGGTCAGGGACGGGTGCTCCTGACCGGTCCTGAGGATCTCCTCCTTGAGGTTGCCCTTCCCGCTGTACGGCCGGAAGACCCCGTCGCCCGCGGCGGCCACGCGTGCGCGTGCCTTCGCCGAGAGCTTGTGCTCGGTGAGGTCGACGCCCTGTCGCTCCAGCTTCGCGGCCTGCTTGTCGGTCAGGTAGACCTCGACGGTGGCGGTGCCCCTGTCGGGAACATGTTCACCGAGTTCGTGACTGTCCTGCCCGGTGGCGAGCAGCAGGGGTACCTGCTGCCTGGTGACGTCGGCGCGGAAGACCTTGACCTCTTCGGTGTCCTGGTCGGACGCCTTCTCGTCGGCCTGGGCCGAGGGTGCCAGGGTGAGGCCGCCCAGCAGGAGCACGCCGGCGGCGAGGATCGATCTCGCTCTTCGTCTCATGAGCCCCCCTTGCGGTGGTTCGCCACAGTGGCGAATGGATGCCAGGCTCATGACAGATCATGGCCAAGTCAAGAGCGCGTCAAGGGGGTTGGGGGCGCGAGCCCGCTGCTGTCAGGGAAGGGTGAGGGGGCGTGACGCCGGTGCCGGGCCTGCTGGGGCAGGGATCGGCACCGGTGGGTCCGACGCGGCGTCACCCGGCGAGATTGTCCGCCAGTTCCTCGCTGAGGTTCGCCTCCGTGCCCGGGATCCCCAGGTCCGCCGCACGCTTGTCCGCCATCGCCAGCAGCCGGCGGATACGGCCCGCGACGGCGTCCTTGGTCAGCGGCGGGTCGGCCAGCGCGCCCAGTTCCTCCAGCGATGCCTGCTTGTGCTCCATGCGCAGCCGCCCGGCGGCCGCGAGGTGCTCGGGGACGTCATCGGCGAGGATCTCCAGCGCGCGCTGCACCCGGGCGCCGGCGGCGACCGCCGCGCGGGCGGAGCGCCGCAGGTTGGCGTCGTCGAAGTTGGCGAGCCGGTTGGCGGTGGCACGCACCTCGCGGCGCATCCGCCGCTCCTCCCAGGCCAGCACCGACTCATGGGCACCGAGCCGGGTCAACAGCGCGCCGATCGCGTCACCGTCACGGACGACGACCCGGTCCACGCCCCGCACCTCGCGGGCCTTCGCGGCGATCGACAGCCGACGGGCGGCGCCGACCAGGGCGAGCGCGGCCTCGGGACCCGGGCAGGTCACCTCCAGGGAGGAGCTGCGGCCGGGCTCGGTGAGCGAACCGTGGGCCAGGAAGGCCCCGCGCCAGGCGGCCTCCGCGTCGCAGGTGGCCCCCGAGACCACCTGCGGGGGCAGCCCCCGGATCGGGCGGCCCCGGCCGTCGACCAGGCCCGTCTGCCGGGCCAGCTGATCGCCACCCGCGACGACCCTCACGACGTAGCGCGAACCGCGTCGCAGGCCGCCCGGAGCCATCACGATCAGCTCCGAGCTGTGCCCGAAGATCTCCAGGATGTCCCGCTTGAGTCGCCGCGCCGCCATCGCGGTGTCCAGCTCCGCCTCGATCACGATGCGCCCGCTGACCAGGTGAAGGCCGCCGGCGAACCGCAGAATGGCGGAGACCTCCGCCTTCCTGCAGCAGGTCCGGGTGACGGGGAGCCGGGAGATCTCGTCCTTCACCGCTGCCGTCATCGCCATGGGCCGATCCTTCCATGCATCCGAAAAATACGGTCGTACGCGGCGGCCAGCAGCTCCGGGTCGTGCCGCGGAGTTCCGTCCGTCCGGGCCACCGGTGCCAGCTCGACCGCGGCACCGAAACGCTTGGCGGCGTCGGTCAGTGAGTCGCGGTCGGGCACGGCGGCCTCGTCGGCCAGCACCACGTCCAGGGCGAGTTTAGGGGCGTGTCGTCCCAAAACCTCCAAATGACGCTGCGGGGAGAAGCCCTCGGTTTCTCCGGGCTGCGGCGCGAGGTTCAGCGAGAGCACCCGGCGGGCCTTCGTCTCCGAGAGGGCGTCGAGCAGCTTGGGGACGAGCAGGTGCGGGATCACCGAGGAGAACCAGGAGCCCGGCCCGAGCACCACCCAGTCCGCGTCCAGGACCGCCTCGACGGCCTCCGGGACGGCGGGCGGGTCGTTCGGCACCAGATGCACGGACTGCACCTCGCCCGGGGTGAGGGCGACGGTCGCCTGCCCGCGCACGGTGTCGATGTCGTCGGGCCGCTCCCGGTCGTGCCCTTTGACCAGCGCCTGGAGCTCCAGCGGCACGGCCGACATCGGCAGCACGCGCCCGTGCGCGCCGAGCAGCCTGCCGACCAGGTCGAGGGCCAGGACATGGTCGCCGAGCTGCTCCCACAGGGCGACGATCAGCAGGTTGCCGACCGCGTGGCCGTGCATCTCGCCACCGGACTGGAAGCGGTGCTGGATGACCCGGGCCCAGGTCTGGCCCCAGTCGTCGTCACCGCACAGCGCGGCGAGGGCCTTGCGCAGATCGCCGGGCGGCAGTACGCCCAGCTCGTCGCGGAGCCGGCCGCTGGACCCGCCGTCGTCGGCCACGGTGACGACGGCGGTGAGGTCACCGGTGATGCGGCGCAGCGCGGCGAGCGAGGCGGACAGCCCCATGCCCCCGCCGAGGGCGACCACCTTGGGCTGGGTGCCCCGGCGGCGCGCACGGCTGCCCCGGGGCTCGGTGAGCCGACCGCCACGCCCTTCCGGGGTGACCTTGCGCAGCCGGCTCAGCCGCAACGTACGTCCTGTCATTCCCGTCCCATGTCCCGGTGCACGACCACCGTCTCCACGCCCTCTGCCGCCAGGCGCGCGGCGAGCTTCTCCGACATCGCGACCGAGCGGTGCTTGCCGCCCGTACAGCCGACGGCGATGGTCACGTACCGCTTGCCCTCGCGCCGGTAGCCGGTCGCGATCAGCTGGAGCAGCTCGGCGTACCGGTCGAGGAACTCCTTCGCGCCGGGCTGGTTGAAGACGTAGCCCGACACCTCCTCGTTGAGGCCGGTGAACGGGCGCAGCTCCGGGACCCAGTGCGGGTTGGGCAGGAAGCGGCAGTCGACGACGAGGTCGGCGTCGACCGGCAGGCCGTACTTGTAGCCGAAGGACATGACGGTCGCCCGCAGCTCCGGCTCCTCCTCGCCCGCGAACTGGGCGTCCATCTTGGCGCGCAGCTCGTGCACGTTCAGGCTGGAGGTGTCGATCACCAGGTCCGCGTCGCCGCGCAGCTCGCGCAGCAGCTCGCGCTCGGCGGCGATGCCGTCGACGATCCGGCCGTCGCCCTGGAGGGGGTGCGGTCGGCGCACTGACTCGAACCGGCGCACCAGGGCCTCGTCGGAGGACTCCAGGAAGACGATCCGCCGCGTCACCCCGCGCGCGTCGAGGTCGGCGAGCGACTCGCGCAGATTGTCGAAGAAGCGCCGGCCGCGTACGTCGACGACGACCGCGATCCGCGCCACGTTGCCCTGCGAGCGGGCACCGAGCTCCACCATGGTGGGGATCAGCGCGGGGGGAAGGTTGTCGACCACGAACCAGCCGAGGTCCTCCAGGCACTTCGCGGCCGTCGAGCGGCCGGCTCCGGACATGCCGGAGATGATCACCAGCTCGGGGATGGCCGCTTCGGCGGCCGCGCCCGCTTCGCCGGCCGTACCCGCCTGTGCTCCGTCGTCCTGAGCCGCGTCACGCCGCGTGTGATCCTCGTCGGTCACCTTCTGAGTTTCCTCGGGTTCCTGATCTCGCCGGTCTGTGGACTGCTTCTCGTGCTCGGTCATCTCTCCTGCCCCCGTCGCTCGTCCGGGGCGCCCGTGGGCACGGGCTCCCCTGGAGCACCCGCCGTCGTCTCGGGTGCACCGTCTTCCACGTCATCCATGATCTCTCCAGTCGCCGTGTTCACGGCGGGTGCGGCCGGGGCCGTGCGGGCGAGTGCCGCCGCGATCGTCTCGGCCGTCTTGCGACCTATGCCCGGAACCTCGCAGATCTGGTCGATTGTCGCGGATCGCAGCTTCTTCACGGAACCGAAGTGCTTGATCAACGCCTGTTTGCGTGTCTCGCCGAGCCCGGGGACGTCGTCCAACGGGCTGGAGCGGATGCGCTTGGCGCGCTTGCTGCGCTGGTAGGTGATAGCGAACCGGTGCGCCTCGTCACGGATGCGCTGCAGCAGGTAGAGGCCCTCGCTGCTGCGGGGCAGGACCACCGGGTCGTCGTCACCGGGCAGCCAGACCTCCTCAAGGCGCTTGGCGAGGCCGCACACGGCGATGTCGTCGATGCCCAGCTCGTCCAGGGCCCGCTGGGCGGCGGCCACCTGCGGCTGACCGCCGTCGACGACGACCAGCTGCGGGGGGTAGGCGAAGCGCTTGGGGCGACCGTCGTCCTCGGTGAGGCTGCTGGCGAGAGGGGCACCCGATCCGCCGTCGAGGGCACCGCCCGTGCCGCTGGCGGTGAGGACCGTCGTGCCGCCGACGCGGGGGGCGCCGTCCGCGTCGTCGAGCGCGGTGCGGTCGGTACGCTCCGGCTCGCCGTCGGCCCACTCCCCCGTCCGCTCCTTCTCGGCGAGGTAGCGCCTGAAGCGGCGGGTGATCACCTCGTGCATCGAGCGGACGTCGTCCTGCCCGGCGAAGCCCTTGATCTGGAACCGGCGGTACTCGCTCTTGCGCTGCAGGCCGTCCTCGAAGACGACCATGGAGGCCACCACGTCGTCGCCCTGGAGGTGCGAGATGTCGTAGCACTCGATCCGCAGCGGGGCGCTGTCGAGGTCCAGGGCCTCGGCGATCTCCTCCAGCGCGCGCGAGCGCGTGGTCAGGTCGGAGGCACGCCTGGTCTTGTGCAGCGCGAGCGCCTGCAGGGCGTTGCGCTGCACGGTCTCCATCAGGGCCTTCTTGTCGCCGCGCTGCGGGATGCGCAGCGAGACGTTCGAGCCCCGGCGCACGGTCAGCCACTCCTGCACCGGCGCCACCGGGTCGGGCAGCGCCGGGACGAGGACCTCCTTGGGGACCGCGTCGCCGGTCTCCTCGCCGTAGAGCTGCTGGAGGGCGTGTTCCACCAGGGCGCCGGTGGTGATCTCCTCGACCTTGTCGGTGACCCAGCCGCGCTGGCCACGGACGCGTCCGCCGCGGACGTGGAAGATCTGCACGGCCGCTTCCAGCTCGTCCTCGGCCACGGCGATCAGATCGGCGTCGGTCGCGTCGGCGAGCACGACCGCGTTCTTCTCCATGGCCTTCTTCAGGGCCTCGATGTCGTCTCGCAGCCGTGCCGCCCGCTCGTACTGCAGGTCCTCGGCCGCCTCCATCATCTGCTTCTCCAGACGGCGCAGGTACGTGCCCGTACGCCCCGTCATGAAGTCGCAGAACTCCTCCGCCAGCTCCCGGTGCTCCTCGTCGGAGATCCGGTCGACGCAGGGCGCGGAGCACTTGCCGATGTAGCCGAGCAGGCAGGGGCGGCCGGTGCGGCGGGCGTTCTTGAAGACGCCGGCCGAGCAGGTGCGCACCGGGAAGACGCGCAGCAGCAGGTCGACCGTGTCCCGGATGGCCCACGCGTGCCCGTACGGCCCGAAGTAGCGCACGCCCTTCTTCTTGTGGCCCCGCATCACCTGCACGCGCGGGTACTGGTCGCTCATCGTCACCGCGAGGTACGGGTAGCTCTTGTCGTCGCGGTACTTGACGTTGAACCGGGGGTCGTACTCCTTGATCCAGGAGTACTCCAGCTGCAGTGCCTCGACCTCCGTGGACACCACCGTCCACTCCACGGACGCGGCCGTGGTGACCATGCTCCGGGTGCGCGGGTGCAGGCCGGCCAGGTCCTGGAAGTAGTTGGCCAGGCGCTGGCGCAGGCTCTTCGCCTTTCCGACGTAGATCACCCTGCGGTGCTCGTCACGGAACCGGTACACCCCGGGGGTGTCCGGGACGTCTCCCGGCCTGGGGCGGTAGCTGGAGGGATCGGCCATGTCTCACACCCTACTGGCGAGCGGTGACACTCCGGCGAGCCCGTGGACAACGCCCCCCGCGGTGCCGGGCCGCCCGGTGCACCACCGCCCGCGAGGCACCGGTCGAACCTCGGCCACGAGCGCGCCACGGTTGGGCTTCAGGTGTTGTCGAGGCATGGTCAACACGCTTCAATGCGGAGGAACTCGGGCCGGTGAACGGCGGCGTACCGATGTGAAGGCGGCCTGCCGCCGCCCGGGTGCCCCGGACGACCTGCGCGAACGGTCTGACCAGCCGTCGTGATCCAGCACAGAAAGGCCCCTGCATGCCGCACGCCACACCGCACGCGGACGTCGTCCCCGCGGACCTGGACACCGACCTGCACGCCGCACCGGGCACGGAACTCGACACGGCACTGCGCTGCGGCCCCTTCCACGTCGCGCTGCGCGCCGCGATAGCCGCCCGCGGACTGCCGTTGCAGCGGGTGCAGCACCATCTGACGCGGTACGGCGTGAAAGTCGGCGTCACGAGCCTGAGTTACTGGCAGCAGGGCGCCCGCCGCCCGCAGCGCCCCGAGTCGCTGCGCGCCGTACGGGCCCTGGAGGAGATCCTCCAGCTCCCGGAGGAGTCGCTGATCCGGCTGCTCGCCGAGCCGGCCGACGAGCACGGGTCCGCACGCCGCCCCGAGGGCCGCTCCTACCGATCCCTCGTCGAGGCCTCGGACGTCCTGGAACGCCTGCTCGCCGAGCTGGACGCCCCCCTCGACGGCGGCCTGCACATGCTCGGGCACCACGAACAGGTACGGATCGGGGCGCGCCGCGAGCTGCTGGGGCGCGAGTCGCATCACATCGTGCGCGCGCAGCAGGACGGCGTCGACCGCTTCGTGGCCGTCCACCACGGTGACCCCGGGTGCGCGCCGGACCGGACGAGCGTGCAGGCGCTGGAGAACTGCCGCACCGGACGCGCCCGTTGGGACCGCGAGACCGGGATCCTGGTCGCCGAGCTGCTCTTCGACACCCGGCTGCGGGCCGGTGACACCTTCCTCTTCCGCTACGCCGTGGCGGACGGCACGGCGGGCGTGTCCCGCGAGTACCTGCGTGCCTTCGGGCCGGCGGGCGGGCAGTACGCCCTCCAGGTGCGGTTCGACGCCCACGCCCTGCCGGTGCGCTGTCACCGGTTCGCCCAGCACTCGGCGGCGGCCCCGCGCAGCGGCCACCAGGACCTGCCGCTGACCGGCCTGCACCACTCGGTGCACCTCGTGGAGCCGCGGGTGCGGGCGGGGATCGTGGGGATCGGGTGGGAGTGGGATGCCGGGTGAGCGGTATGGGTGTGAGGGGTGGGTGTGAGGGGTGTGATGTGAGGGGTGTGATGTGAGGGGTGTTGTGTGTTTGGGGTGGTGGTGAGCCGGGGGCGTCCGGCGTGAGGTAAGCGTTTGCGCAAGCGTTTACGCCACGCGCCGGATGGGATACCTTCCCCGTCGGAACGAGCGTGCCCCCAACCAGCGGGACGCGGCCCGGAAGGGGACACCTTGGCGACGATGGCGGACGTGGCGCGGAGCGCCGGAGTCTCCGTGGCGACCGTCTCCCACGTGCTGAACGGCACCCGGCCGGTGCTCCCGCAGACCCGCCAGGCCGTCCTGGACGCCGTCGAGGAGCTCGGCTACACCCCGAACACGCTGGCACGCTCCCTGGTGACCTCCCGCACCCGCTCCATCGGGCTCGCGGTCTCGGCCATCAGCAATCCGTACTTCACCGAGATCCTCCAGGGCGTCGAGGCGACCGCCCTGGAGGAGGGCTACGGTCTGCTCATCGCCGACCCGCACGAGGATCCGCAGCACGAGCGCAAGGTCGTCCAGCTGCTGCACGAGCGACGCGTGGACGGCCTGATCGTCGCCCCGTCCCCGTCCCCCCGCGAGCTGCTCTCCTACCTGCACCGGCACCAGGTGCCCACCGTGCTCCTGGACCGTGTGGTGGACGGGCCGGCGAGTGGCACGCCGCGCTTCGACCAGATCTGCGCGCAGAGCACGGAGCCGGTGACGAGCCTGGTCACGCATCTCGCCGAGCTGGGCCACCGCCGCATCGGCCTGGTCGCCGGCCGGCGCGGGCTGAGCACGACCGCCGAGCGGATCACCGGCTACCGGCACGGACTCGCCGTCGCCGGGCTGCCGTACGACGAGCGGCTCGTCGCGCACGGCGACTCGGAGTCGGCCGCCGGTGAGCGGGCCACCGCCGCCCTGCTCTCCCTCGCCGCGCCGCCCACGGCCCTCGTCACGGCCAACAACGCCATGACCATCGGCGCCCTGCAAGCGCTGCGTGCGCGGGGCCTGTCCGTCCCCGCCGACATCGCGTTGTGCTGTTTCGACGACTTCGCCTGGGCGGACCTGTTCTCACCCCGGCTCACCGCGATCGCCCAGCCGAGCAAGGATCTCGGCGCCCAGGCCGTGCGGATCCTGCTCGAACGCCTCGCCGCCCCGGACCGGCCCGCCCGGACCGTGCGGCTCCCCTGCACCCTCGTCCACCGCACGTCCTGCGGCTGCCCCGAGAAAGGACCCGACTCGTGATCGTCGTCGCCGGTGAGGCCCTGATCGACCTGGTACCGCAAGGCACGGGCGCCCTGGCCGGCCTCCAGCCCGCCCTCGGCGGCGGCCCGTACAACACGGCCGTGGCCCTCGGCCGGCTCGGCTCCCCCACGGCGTTCTGCTCCCGCACCTCCCGCGACGCCTTCGGTCAGGCCCTGCTCGACGGGCTGCGCAAGGCCGGCGTGGACGTCTCGGCGGTGCAGCGCGGCCCGGAGCCGACCACCCTCGCCGTCGCCACGATCGACGGGAACGGCTCGGCCGCCTACTCCTTCTACGTCGACGGCACCGCCGACCGGCTGTTCACGGTCCCGGACGGCCTGCCCGCCGACACCCGAGCGGTGTCCTTCGGCACCTGTTCGCTGGTCCTGGAGCCGGGAGCGAGCGCCTACGAGAAGCTGATGCGCACCGCCGCCGCGCAGGGCGTGTTCACCGCGCTCGACCCCAACATCAGGGCCGGGCTGATCCCCGACGCGGACGCCTACCGGACGCGGTTCCTCGGCTGGCTGCCCTCGGTGACACTGCTCAAGCTCTCCGAGGACGACGCGCGGTGGCTGGGCGGCACGCCCCGCGAGTGGCTGGCGGCGGGGCCCTCCGCGGTGGTGATCACCCGGGGCGGTGACGGGCTGACCGTGTTCACCCGGGACGGTGGTGAGCACTCGGTGCCGGGCGAGCGGGTCGCCGTGGTGGACACGATCGGCGCCGGCGACACGGTCAACGCGGCCCTGCTGCACGGCCTGTCCACCCGGAACGCCCTGTCCTCCGAAGCCCTCGCCGGCCTCGACGCCGACGCGTGGACCCGGCTCCTGCGCTTCGCGGCCCGCGCCGCGGCGATCACCTGCTCACGCGCGGGCGCCGAACCGCCGTACGCCTCGGAGCTGGGCGAGCTGTAGGGAGCACGGCGAAGGGGCGGTGACCGGCGGGCACTCCCGCCGGTCACCGCCCCCTTCGTGTGCGGTGCTCAGGCCTTGCGAGCCCGCGTCGCCTTCTTCGCGGGCGCCTTCTTGGCCGCCCCGGCCGCCTTCTTCGTCGCCGTGTTGTTGACCGCCTTGGCCGTGGCGGTCTTCTTCCCCGGCGCCTTGGCCGCCACCGTCTTCCGGGCCGCGGTCCTGCGCGGGGCCGGCACCGCGGCGTCGCTGATCCGGTCGGCGCCGAGGATCTCCCGCAGAAACTTGCCGGTGTGGCTGGTGGACACCGCGGCGACCTCCTCGGGCGTGCCCTCGGCGACGACGAGGCCACCTCCGGCGCCACCCTCGGGCCCCATGTCGACAAGCCAGTCGGCGGTCTTGATCACATCGAGGTTGTGCTCGATGACGATGACGGTGTTGCCCTTGTCGACCAGGCCGGACAGCACCGTCAGGAGCTTGCTGATGTCCTCGAAGTGCAGACCGGTGGTCGGCTCGTCGAGCACGTAGACCGTGCGCCCGGTGGAGCGCTTCTGGAGCTCGCTGGCGAGTTTCACACGCTGGGCCTCACCACCGGAGAGGGTGGTCGCCGACTGGCCGAGGCGGACATAGCCGAGGCCCACGTCGTGCAGCGTCCTCAGGTGGCGGGCGATCGCGGGGACGGCCTCGAAGAACTCGAGCGCCTCCTCGATCGGCATGTTCAGGACCTCGGCGATGGACTTGCCCTTGTAGTGGACCTCCAGGGTCTCCCGGTTGTACCGGGCGCCGTGGCAGACCTCGCACGGGACGTAGACGTCCGGGAGGAAGTTCATCTCGATCTTGATCGTGCCGTCGCCCGCGCAGTTCTCGCAGCGGCCGCCCTTGACGTTGAAGGAGAAGCGGCCGGGCATGTAGCCGCGGACCTTCGCCTCGGTGGTCTCGGCGAACAGCTTGCGGATGTGGTCGAAGACACCGGTGTACGTCGCCGGGTTGGACCGCGGGGTGCGGCCGATGGGCGACTGGTCGACGTGGACGACCTTGTCGACGAGGTCGTCGCCGTCCACGCGCGTGTGCCGGCCGGGCACGTTCCTCGCGCCGTTGAGCTCGCGGGCCAGGTGTGTGTACAGGATGTCGTTGACCAGCGTCGACTTGCCGGAGCCGGACACGCCCGTGACCGCCGTGAACACGCCCAGCGGGAAGGACACGTCGATGTCCTGGAGGTTGTTCTCCCGGGCGCCGTGCACGGTGAGCCGGCGGGAGGGGTCGAGGGGCCGGCGGATGTCCGGCAGCGGGATGGACTTCTTCCCGGAGAGGTACTGACCGGTCTGCGACTCCTCGTTGGCGAGCAGCTCCTTCAGGGAGCCGCTGTGCACGACGTTGCCGCCGTGCTCGCCCGCGCCGGGGCCGATGTCGACGACCCAGTCGGCGACCTTGATGGTGTCCTCGTCGTGCTCGACGACGATGAGCGTGTTGCCCATGTCCCGCAGCCGGACCAGCGTCTCGATCAGCCGGTGGTTGTCCCGCTGGTGCAGGCCGATGGACGGCTCGTCGAGGACGTACAGGACGCCGACGAGACCGGAGCCGATCTGGGTGGCCAGGCGGATGCGCTGGGCCTCGCCGCCGGACAGGGTGCCTGCCGCGCGGTTCAGCGAGAGGTAGTCGAGGCCGACGTCGACCAGGAAGCGCAGCCGCTCGTTGACCTCCTTGAGCACACGCTCGGCGATCTTCTTGTCGCGGGCGCTGAGCTTCAGCTCGCCCAGGAACTCCGCGCAGTCGCTGATCGACATCGCGGAGACCTCCGCGATCGACTTCCCCATGATCGTGACCGCGAGGACGATCGGCTTCAGACGCGTGCCCTCACAGCCGGGGCAGGGCACCTCGCGCATGTAGCCCTCGAAGCGCTCACGACTGGCGTCGGACTCGGCCTCGCTGTGCCGGCGCTTGACGAAGGGGACCGCGCCCTCGAAGGGAGTGGTGTACACGCGCTCGCGGCCGTACCGGTTGCGGTAGCGGACCTCGATCTGGGTCTTGTGGCCGTAGAGCAGGGCCTTCCTCGCGCGCTGCGGCAGACCCGCGAAGGGGATGTCCGTCCGGAAGCCCAGCGCGTCCGCGAGGGCACCGATGAGGCGGCCGAAGTAGTCCTTGGTGTGCCCGTGCGACCAGGGGTGGATCGCGCCCTCGTCGAGTGACTTGTCCTCGTCCGGGACGATCAGCTCGGGGTCGACCTCCATGCGCGTGCCGATGCCGGTGCACTCGGGGCAGGCGCCGAAGGGCGAGTTGAAGGAGAAGGAGCGCGGCTCCAGCTCCTCGAAGGACAGGTCGTCGTACGCGCAGTACAGGTGCTCCGAGTACATGCGCTCGCGCTCCGGGTCGTCCTCGGGGAGGTCGACGAAGTCGAGCACGACCATGCCGCCGGACAGGCCGAGGGCGGTCTCGACGGAGTCGGTGAGGCGGCGCTTGGCGGAGTCCTTCACGGTGAGACGGTCGATGACCACCTCGATGGTGTGCTTCTCCTGCTTCTTCAGCGTGGGCGCGCTGGAGAGCTGGATCGTCTCGCCGTCCACCCGCGCGCGGCTGTACCCCTTGGTCTGGAGATCGGCGAAGAGGTCGACGAACTCGCCCTTGCGCTCGCGCACCAGCGGGGAGAGCACCTGGAAGCGGCTCCCCTCCGGGAGCTCAAGGACCTTGTCGACGATGGCCTGCGGCGACTGGCGGGCGATCGGGCGGCCGCACTCGGGGCAGTGCGGCTTGCCGATGCGCGCGAAGAGCAGACGCAGGTAGTCGTAGACCTCGGTGATGGTGCCGACCGTCGAGCGCGGGTTGCGCGAGGTCGACTTCTGGTCGATGGAGACCGCCGGGGACAGACCCTCGATGAAGTCGACGTCCGGCTTGTCCATCTGGCCCAGGAACTGGCGGGCGTACGAGGAGAGCGACTCCACGTAGCGCCGCTGGCCCTCGGCGAAGATGGTGTCGAAGGCCAGGGAGGACTTGCCCGAACCCGACAGGCCCGTGAAGACGATGAGCGAGTCACGAGGCAGGTCGAGCGAGACGTTCTTCAGGTTGTGCTCGCGCGCGCCACGGACGATGAGACGGTCGGCCACGCCGGTCCGCACCTTTCTTGAGAGAAGTGACAGGGGCGAGGCCCCCGTGCTTTCTCAGACTAGGGGGAGCCACTGACAACGCCGGTCGGATTCCCGGAGTGCATAACAATCCCCGGCTCTCCAGCATGCCCGACGCCACCGCCGACCTTATAGCACGTGCATTCGATTTACGGCCGGGGTTCACCGGCTTCACCCGAAGGAGTGGCGGGGCTAGGGTCGGCGTCATGACTGATCACGTGCGTGACCTGGCGTCTGTACGCGACGCGACGGAACGGCTGCTCACCGCAGCGGCCAAGCTGAACAACGCCGCTGTGACCGAACCGTCACGGCTGCCCGGCTGGAGTCGCGGTCATGTACTCGCCCACCTCGCCCGCAACGCGGACGCCCTGGTGAACGTTCTCGAAGGCCGCCCCATGTACGTCTCCGGGGAGGCCCGGGACGCCGAGATCGAGCGGGACGCCCCGCGCCCCCTGGACGCCCAGCTCGCCGACGTCCGGGAGAGCGCCGCCCGTTTCCAGGGGACGGCCGACGTCCCCGCCGACTGGTCGCGCACGGTGGAGCTGCGCAACGGCGTGACCGACTCCGCGTCGCGGGTGCCGTTCCGGCGCTGGGTCGAGGTGGAGCTGCACCACGTGGACCTCGGCATCGGCTACGAGCTGGAGGATCTGCCGGCGGAGTTCACGGAGCGGGAGATCGACTTCCTCGCCCGCCGGTTCGCCGGCCACCCCGACGTACCGCCCACCCGTCTGACGGACGGCACGCGTGCGTGGAGCACCGGCCGGGAAGCGGAGAGGGGGCAAGCGGCAGGTGACTCGGGGGTCACCGTCACGGGTTCCCCGGCCGGCCTGCTGGGCTGGCTCGCCGGGCGGCGGGACGGCTCCGGGCTGAGCGTCGGGGGTGGCCCTTTGCCGTCGTTGCCCCCGCTGTGACGACGCCGATGCCCTGCTCGCCGTACGCCTGCCGTCCTAGACTGATCGGCATGACGTACAGCGGACAGGTGACGGTCGGTGGCCCGGCGGACGTGCACGAGCTCAAGGACCTGATGATCACCAAGATCGCGGTGGGCCCGATGAACAACAACGCCTATCTGCTGCGCTGCCGGGCCACCGACGAGCAGCTGCTGATCGACGCGGCCGCCGACGCGCACACGCTGCTCGGCACGATCGGTGACGACGGCATCGCTTCCGTCGTCACCACGCACCAGCACGGCGACCACTGGCAGGCGCTCGCCGAGGTCGTCGCGGCCACGGGCGCCCGCACCCACGCGGGCCGCGACGACGCCGACGGCATCCCGGTGCCGACCGACGTCCTGGTCGACGACGGCGACACCCTTTGGGTGGGGCGCGTGGAACTGACCGCGCGCCATCTCGTCGGGCACACGCCTGGCTCGATCGCCCTGGTCTACGACGACCCCCACGGGCACCCGCACGTCTTCACCGGCGACTGCCTCTTCCCCGGAGGTGTGGGCAACACCCGTAAGGACCCGAAGGCGTTCGCCGCTCTGATCCACGACGTCGAGACGAAGATCTTCGACGCCCTCCCGGACGAGACCTGGGTCTATCCGGGGCACGGCGACGACACGACGCTCGGCGCGGAGCGGCCGCACCTGCCGGAGTGGCACGCGCGCGGGTGGTGAACCCCGGACAACCGCGTGCCCCCAGAGGTCACCGGGGCGTGCGGAGCGGGACGCGCGCCCCGTGTGAATCCTCTGCACGCGCCGGCCCCTTGCGCGCGCTCCCCCGGTGCGTGGTGGCGCGGTCAACTGGAGGCAGCCCCGCGCGGGACGACGGCTTCCGCGCGGTATCGGGCCGCCGGTCCCTCGATCCCCGCCCCTCGGCCGGCGGCCCTGGCAACTCCCCGCTCCGCACGGCGCCGTCAGGGTTACGCGTCGGCCAGGGCCGCGACCCGCTCCACCCCGAACACGTACCCCTGGACACCGCACCCCGCGATGACCCCGTCGGCGCGCAGGGAGACGTACGAGTGGTGCCGGAACGACTCCCGCTGGTGGATGTTGGAGATGTGGACCTCCAACACGGGCATGCCGTCACAGGTGTTGAGCGCATCCAGGATGGCGACGGACGTGTGCGAGTAGGCACCGGGGTTGATGACGATCCCGCAGTGATGGAGCCGCGCCTCATGGATCCAGTCCACCAACTCGCCCTCGTGGTTGGACTGCCGGAAGTCCACCGTGCCGCCGTGCGCGGCCGCCGCCTTGGCGCACAGGGTCTCGACGTCGGCGAGGGTGTCGGAGCCGTAGATCTCCGGCTGGCGTTGCCCGAGGAGGTTCAGGTTGGGCCCGTTGAGGATCATGATCGGGGCGTTGGCCAGGGTGCGGGGCACGGTTCCTCCGGTCCGGTCGAGGTCGGGCGGCCCGCGCGGGGACCGCTGCTCCGACCCGGTTTATCACGGTGCGCCGGCAGCCGGCCCCTCGTAGCCTCCCCGCATGACCACACCCGCGTACCCCCCGAAGCCGTCGCCCGGCGACCGGATCGCCGTGATATCTCCCTCCTCCGGCCTGCCCGGTCTCTTCCCGCTCCCTCACGAGCTGGGGCTGGAGCGGCTGCGCAAGGAGTACGGCCTCGAACCGGTGGAGTACCCGGCGACCCGGAGGATGGGCTCGACGCCCCAGGAACGGGCCGCCGACATCCACGCCGCGTTCGCCGACCCGGACATCAGGGCGGTGATCGCCTCGATCGGCGGCGACGACCAGATCACCGTCCTGCCGCTGCTGGACCGGGAGTTGATCCAGACCGATCCGAAGCCCTTCTTCGGCATGAGCGACAACACCAACCTTCTCGCCTTCCTGCGCAACTGCGGCATCGTCGGCTATCACGGGGCGACCGTGATGTGCGAGCTGGGCCGTCCGGGCTCCCTGCACCCCCAGACCGCCGAGTCGCTGCGCGCGGCGCTGTTCACGTCCGGCCCGTACGAACTGCGGCCCGCCGAGCGCTGGCGTGACGTCAGCCGTGACTGGGCGGATCCGGCGACCTTCGAAGCCGAACCCGAGACCCGGCCCGGCGACGGCTGGACCTGGGTCAACGCCGATCGCGTCGTGGAGGGCCGCGGCTGGGGCGGCTGCCTGGAGGTCCTCGGCTGGCTGCTGATGGCCGACCGCGAGATCGCGCCCGACCTGGCGGAGTACGACGGCGGGGTGCTCTTCCTGGAGACCTCCGAGGACATGCCGAGCGCCGAGGAGGTCTTCCGCACCCTCAGGAACATGGGCGAGCGCGGTCTCCTCCGGCGCTTCCCCGCGCTGCTCATGGGCCGCCCCAAGACATGGTCCTTCGACCGCCCCAACAGCCCCGAGGAGGGCGCGCGCTACGCCGCCGAGCAGCGTGAGGCCGTACTGAGGGCGCTGCGGGCGTACGCCCCCGAGACCCTGGTCGTCCTCGACGTGGACCTCGGCCACACGGACCCCCAACTCGTCATCCCCTACGGGGGCCTCATCCGCGTCGACGGCCCCGCCCGGCGCATCACCGTCACCTACTGAGGCACGCTCCGCACCACCGCGCGCCCCCGTAACCGGTCGTCACGGTGGGTAGTTGACGCGACATGCAAGACGTACGCTCCGTGAGGGCGCCTTCCATGCTGCGGCTCGCGGCCGCCTCGCTCGCCGGGACGGCCATCGAGTTCTACGACTTCTTCGTCTACGGGACCGCCGCGGCACTGGTCCTCGGGCCGCTGTTCTTCCCGACGTTCTCCCCGCTGGCGGGAACACTGGCCGCCTTCGCCACCTTCGGTGTGGGCTTCGTGGCGCGGCCCCTGGGCTCCGTGCTGTTCGGGCACATCGGGGACCGGCACGGACGGCGGCCCGTCCTCGTCGGCTCGCTGCTGATCACGGGGGCGTCGACGGTCGCCGTCGGCTGCGTACCGACGTACGACTCGATCGGTGTGGCCGCTCCCCTGCTGCTGCTCGTCCTGCGGTTCGTGCAGGGGCTCGGGCTTGGCGGCGAGTGGGGCGGGGCCGTGCTGCTGACCGCCGAGCACGCGCCGGCCGACCGGCGTGGACTGTGGTCGAGCTTTCCGCAGATGGGGCCGCCGGTCGGTTTCGTGCTGGCGAACGGGGCGGTGCTGACGCTGTCGGCGACGCTGACCGACGCCCAGTTCGCAGCGTGGGGCTGGCGGGTGCCGTTCTGGGCCGCCGGGGTGCTGGCCCTGGTGGGGCTGTGGCTGCGCTCGTCCCTCACCGAGAGCCCCAGCTTCCTGGAGATCGACGACTACGCGCGCGTGCCGCTCGCCGAGGTCGTGCGCGACCACTGGCGGCTGGTGCTGCTGACCGCCGGATCACTCGCCGTGGGCTACGCGATCTTCTACGCCGTGACGACCTGGTCGCTGGCGTACGCGACGGAACGGCTCGGGGTGAGCCGTACCGTCATGCTGACCTGCATCATGGCCGCGGTGGTGATGAAGGGCGCACTGACGCCGCTGGCGGCGGTGCTCGGCGACCGCTACGGGCGGCGGCCCCTGTGCCTGATCGGTTGTACGGCGGCCGTCCTGTGGATGTTCCCGATGGTCGCCCTGCTCGCGACCGGCGCGCCGCGGCTGATCTTCCTCGGTTTCCTGGTCGCGCTGCTCGCGTTCGTCACGATGTTCGGGGTGATCGCCGCGTACCTGCCGGAGCTGTACGAGCCCCGGGTGCGCTGCACGGGCGCCGCCGTCGGCTACAACCTCGGCGGAGTCCTCGGAGGCGCGCTGACCCCGATCGCGGCGACGGCACTGGCCGAACAGGGCGGTCGGGTGCCGTGGGGCGTCGGCGCCTACCTCACCGCCATCGCGCTGCTCAGCCTCGGCTGCTTCGCGCTGCTTCCGGAGACCCGGCCGACGGGGGCACGGAAGACCAAGGCGGGCGCGGAGGCAGAGGCGGCGGCGGGCTGACGGGGGCGGGAGCGGCGCGGGGCTGATGGCGGCACGGGGTTGATGGCGGCACGGGGCTGATGGCGGCGCGCGGCCTACGGCCGGGGGTCTCCTCTGTGCGCGGCCCGGCGCCTGCGTCCTGCCTGACCGCCCCGGAGAGCGGCTCCTACGGGTTGACCGCCAGCTCCAGATACGCCGCCAGGATCACCAGGTGGACGCCCCCCTGCAACGGTGTGGCCCGCCCGGGCACAACCGTCAGGGAGGCGACCACGACGGTCAGCGCGAGCAGCACCATGTGGGTGGAGCCGAGGCCGAGGATGAGCGGTCCGGAGAGCCAGATGGACGCCAGGGCCACGGCGGGGATCGTCAGGCCGATGCTGGCCATGGCGGAACCGAGCGCGAGGTTGAGACTGGTCTGCACCCGGTCGCGGCGGGCGGCGCGCAACGCGGCGATGGTCTCGGGCAGCAGCACCAGCAGCGCGATGACCACACCGACGACGGCGTGGTCCATGCCCGCGGCCGCCACTCCCGACTCGATCGTCGGCGACACACCCTTCGCCAGGCCGACCACCCCGACCAGGGCGAGCACCAGCAGTCCGAGGCTGATCCAGGCCGAGCGGCTGGACGGCGCGGCGGCATGGTCGTCCCCGGTGATCACCTCTCCCTGGCGGGTGATGGGGAGGAAATAGTCCCGGTGCCTGATGGTCTGGGTCGCCACGAACAGGCCGTAGAGGATCAGCGAGGACACCGCGGCGAAGGTGAGCTGCACACCCGAGAACTGCGGGCCGGGCTTGCTGGTCGTGAACGTCGGCAGCACAAGGCTGAGCGTGGCCAGCGTGGCGACGGTCGCAAGGGCGGCGCCGGTCCCCTCGGGGTTGAAGACGGCCGTGCGGTGGCGCAGCGAGGCCACGAGGAGGCTCAGGCCGACGATGCCGTTGCAGGTGATCATCACCGCGGCGAACACCGTGTCCCTGGCCAGGGAGGCACTCTTGTCACCGCCGTCCGCCATGAGGGCGACGATCAGCGCCACTTCGATCACCGTGACCGCGACGGCGAGGATCAGCGAGCCGAAGGGTTCGCCGACCCGGTAGGCGACCACTTCGGCGTGGTGCACGGCGGCGAGGACCGCGCCCGCGAGCACAACCGTCATCAGCGCGGTGACCGCGGCCGGCACGTCCCGGCCCCAGGTGAAGACAAGGAGGACCGCCGCGAGCACCGGCACCACGAACGTCCACCCACGGGCGAGTGACGTGAGCCGAGCGGTCATGCGGTGATCGTCCCAGACCGGTTCGGACCTCGCATTCCGGTGGGGAGCACGTCAACGGCAGTCGTACGACGCCGGTACGTCGCCGTCATGGCGTCCACAGGCGAGTCGAACTCGAAACCGCGGGAGCGGTGCCCGGCGATTCGCCGAGCACCGCTCCCGGTGGTTGTCGCCACGCGTCCGCGCGGTCAGACGTCGATGCTGTCCTTCGACGCACCTTCGCCGCGCTCCTGCGCCTCGGCCGCCGCCTGCTTCCGCGAGGCCATCAGGCTGGTGATCGTGGTGACGACCAGGACGGAGCAGATCACGCCGAGCGAGACCGGGATGCTGATCTCGGGGACGTGGACCCCGGACTCGTGCAGGGCGTGCAGCACCAGCTTGACGCCGATGAAGCCGAGGATGACCGACAGGCCGTACGACAGGTGGACCAGCTTCCTCAGCAGGCCGCCGATCAGGAAGTACAGCTGCCTGAGGCCCATCAGCGCGAAGGCGTTCGCGGTGAAGACGATGTACGGGTCCTGCGTGAGGCCGAAGATCGCCGGGATGGAGTCGAGCGCGAACAGGACGTCCGTGGTGCCGATGGCCAGCATCACGACCAGCATCGGGGTCATGACCCGCTTGCCGTTCTCCTGGATCCACAGCTTCGTGCCGTGGTAGCGGTCGGCCACACCGAAGCGGCGCTCGGCGGCCTTGAGGAGCTTGTTCTCCTCGTACTCCTCGTCCTCCGTGTCGGCCCGGGCCTCCTGGATCAGCTTCCAGGCGGTCCAGATCAGGAAGGCGCCGAAGAGGTAGAACACCCACGAGAAGCTGGCGATGATAGCGGCACCCGCGGCGATGAAGATCGCGCGCAGCACCAGGGCGATGAGCACACCGACGAGCAGCACCCGCTGCTGGTACTGCGAGGGCACGGCGAACTTCGCCATGATCAGGACGAAGACGAAGAGGTTGTCGACGCTCAGCGACTTCTCGGTGATGAATCCGGCGAAGAACTCACCAGCGGGCTGTCCCCCGCCGAAGAGGAGCAGGCCGAGGCCGAAGAGCCCGGCCAGGGCGATCCAGACGCCCGTCCAGATCCCGGCTTCCTTGATGGATACGTCGTGGGGCTTGCGCCCGATGAAGAAGTCGACCGCGATGAGTGCGGCCAGTCCGACGACGGTCAGGACCCATAGGGTCACGGAAACATCCACTGCGCCTCCGGCAGTACATAACGGCGAACAGTCAGGTCAGCGTCGTCGCTGCCGGAGGTCTCTTCCACCCAGAAGTGGGCCGACGCCCCGGGATCTGGCCTGATCCGTATTGACGGGTACGTCGCAGTAGTCAGGGAGTACTCCCCTCCGCACGGAAGACAGTACCCCAATCACCAAGGGAAGGTAAAGCGTTTGGCAAAGCGAAGGCCAAGTCCCCTGGTCACATGAGCTTTACCGATGCTTGGTGCGGGCGGCGGCGACCCGGTCGAGCACCTGCTGGAGCACCCGGCTCCCCGGCGGCACCAGCGACGGCTCGTACGTCCAGGCATGGCCCACCCACGGGTCGGCGAGGTGGTCGTCGGGCACCGGGGTCAATCGCAGCAGCGAGCGCCACAGCGGGTCGAGCAGCGGCCCGTAGGCGGTGGCGTCCTCCCGGTCCGCGACCATCATCAGATGGACGCCGACTGCCGGGCCCTCGTCGGCCAGATAGCGCAGCTGGGTGACGGCCCGGTCGTCGAAGCCGTGCGGGAAGTCGTTGACCACCACCAGGTTCTGGGAGGTGTCGAAGCCCGGCGGCAGGGCGTCGGGCACACCGCCGCGCACCGCCATCTGCACCAGGTCGACCCGCTGGGTGAGCGTGCCCAGGACGTCCGCGACCCCCGCGGCACCGACCGCGGGCGGCGCCGCGAGCACCCCGCTCTGCACCAGCGGGACCAGCGTCTGCGCGCCCGATCCCGCGGGGTCGATGACGTACACCGTGAACTCCCCCGCCGGATGCACGGCGAGCAGCCGCGCCACATGCGCCACCGCCGACTCCATCGCCAGACGACGCAGGTCGTGCGCGTCGTGGAACATGCCGTCGGACGAACCGGCACGTCCGCTGTCGATCCACAGACCGCGCTCCAGCGGCAGCCGGACCAGCATCGGGACGCGCAGCTCGGCGGACTCCGGCAGATACAGGTCCCCCAGCCGCAGGGCCATGGGCATCTCCATCGGCACGCGGTACCCGTGCCAGACGGGGTTGTCCCAGCGGGCGTAGGCCGGGGGCAGCGCGGGCTCGACGACGTCGGTCTCGGTGGTCAGCTGGGCGACGTCACGGTCGAAGGCCTGCCGGGCCTCGTCGACGAGCCGGCTGTGCCGGGCGCGGGCCGCCTCACGCGCGGCGTCGGCCTGTCCCCCGATCCGGCAGCGCGGGTCGGACAGGACCGCCTCCAGCTCCTTGTCCATGCGCGACTCGGCGAAGTCGACGGCGCTGCGGTACGCGGCGGCGGTGCGGGCCAGGTCCTCGAACATGCCCCACACCTGGTTGTAGAGCCGCTCGTCCATGGACCAGCCGGTCGCGTCGCCCGCGACGGGCCGGGCGGGCTGACCGGGCGCCGCGGGGGGCGCGGCC